>NZ_JBFREL010000039.1:0-52879 GCF_052114265.1 Paenibacillus sp. MCAF9 | reverse complement strand
CACAAAAGCAATTAATTTTGCAGGTCGTTCTACCGTTTCATCCAACTCACCTTCTGAGCTTGTTCATAAGGCAGAAGCAACGGGCTTGAAGGCAAATACGTCATACAATTTCCGTGTGGGCGACGCGGCACTGAACATTTGGAGTGAAGTAGGAACATTCCAAACCGCACCTGTAAACGGAGCATTCACATTCATCGACTTGGCGGATACGCAGGCTAAAGAAGAAGATGAGGCGAAGCTTTCAGCTGAGACGCTGGAGAAAGCACTTGCTACAGTACCAAGCGCACAATTCGTTGTGCACAACGGTGATATTSTAGATACAGGCACAAAAGAAGAGCAGTGGAACTGGCTGCTTGGTCATTCACAAGAAAGCTTGCTTAACACAACCATTGCACCATCAGCAGGTAACCATGAAGATAAGAACAATGCATTCTACGAGCATTTTAATATCAAGCAAGCAGAGAACTCTGCAACGGTAACGGGYGCATACTACTCGTACGATTACAGCAACGCACACTTTGTTGTGCTGAACTCGAATGAGACTTCGGCAAAATATGCGAACTTCTCCGAGGCGCAAGTCGAGTGGTTGAAAAAAGACGTGSAAGCAGCGAAAGCAGCAGGCTCGCAGTGGATTATTGTCAACATTCACAAAGGTCCATATACGACTTCAAACCATGCAACGGACAGCGATATTATGGGCGCTAACGGCGTAAGAAACCAGATCGCACCGATTATGGCAGAGCTCGGAATCGACTTTGTAGTACAAGGCCATGACCATATCTATGCCCGTACCAAACCGATCAAAAAAGATGGAACAGCAGCAGCAACAGAGAAGATTACTGAAACACTGAACGGTGAAAAGATTGAGTATACGGTGAATCCGGATGGTTCAATATAAGAACGACAGCACACGCCCAGTTCGCGGTCAAGTACAAAACTTTGTTGGCATCACCATCGATGGCAACAAGCTAACGGCTGTAACGTATGAAATTGACCAAAACTTGAACGATGCAAAACCGTTCATCGTAGATCAATTCGGTATTGTGAAGAAAGAAAAAACAGATCCAGGACCAGGTCCGGGAACAGGTCCGGGTACAAATCCAGAAACGAATCCAGGACCAGGTCCGGGAACTAACCCAGGTACAAATCCTGGCACAGGAACTGGCGGCGGCAATGAGTCGGAAGTTGTATTGAAGGACATTGCAGGCCACTGGGCAGCATCAGCTATCAATGAAGCTGTAAAAGCTGGTTTCGTTAAGGGTTATGAAGATAGCCAGTTCCGCCCGAATAAATCAGTTAATCGTGCAGAATTTATCACGATGCTTGCTCGTGCGCTGAATCTCTCTGACTCAGGCAAAGCTTTAAGCTTCAAGGACTCTGATAAAATACCTGCATGGGCACAATCGTTTGTCACGCAGGCTGTTGAAACAGGTATCATTAGCGGATATGCTGATGGAACATTTGGTCCTGAGAAGGAGCTGTCTCGTGCAGAGATGGTCGCTATGATTGTTCGTGCAAGTGGAATAAAAGTAAATCCAAATGCTAAGCTTTCCTTTGCGGATTCCAAATCTGTTCCAGCATGGGCAGTTCCATACGTTGCAACCGCAGTCGAGGCGGGACTTGTTAGCGGCGTTGGCCAGAACCGTTTCGCTCCTCAGCAGATTGCGACTAGAGCAGAAGCAGTAGCACTCATTATTGGTTTGCTTAACAAAACGAAATAATCATATCTTTTATTCAGAAAAGCCTGCAGGCTTCACCAATTGGTGGAACTTTGCAGGCTTTTTATTATGGAAAATACATGTATGTTAACGAGCGGCAGCGGCCAAAATATTGCCGATTGCTTGCTTCGCTTCATTTTTGATTTGTTCAAGTTGATTGTAATCAACAGCTTGCGAGTATAATTGCTCCCGTTCATCTTGCAATGCCTTGGCTAGAGCTAGCTGCTGAACCGATGTTTTGATCTGCGCAGCGTAACGGTTTTTTATTTCGGTAATGGTATCTGAATGCGCTTCATCTGTTCCAGGTGTAATGCAGCTGGCATACATATCGATCATTTCATCGCCTGCACGATCGGGAAAGTACTCATGCGGCGCTGTACTGTCGAAAATTGCGAAGCCAAGCTCACGAACGATGACCATATCTAAGCTGTTCGGATCGAAGCCGCAATGATAAATCTCAACATCCAGTCCGCGATCGACCCCGGCTGCAGCTATTTTTTTGAGCATGGTGGATTTGCCTGAACCAGCTCTGCCTTTAACGAAATATCGTTTTAGACCATCCGTCAGATTCGGGACAAAATCGAATGAGCCCTTAGCTGTAGCAGCGCCCAAAAAACGGTGATCAACACGGCTTGTTTTCTCCAGCCTGTTATCGCCATAAAATGTATCGATGTACGAAGCTGTCAGCTCATCGGCTGCTTGGAAATTCATGTTCTGAATATAGACGCTCTCCCAGTCGTCATGAATACGAAGCGCCTCAGCAAAGCCAGCATAAGCTTGATCGTACGCCTGCGTAATTTGTGTACTTAAAATCTCGATCTCTGGATTTAGCGCTTGCAGCTCTGCTGCATCTGCGGCCTCGCCGAGATGAATGTATTGAACGGATGCTCCTAGAAAAGCGGGATCAATAAAGCGCGGCGGTGTTCCATCAACTAGGCCGAGACGGAGTGCGGGAACGATAAGTCCATCAAGCGAGCCGTTGTCGAAGGGGGAGTGCAGCAGCCAAATGTCGTAGCCACCCTGCGCGATGTCGTCAGCGATAGAACGAATGAGGTTTGATCGTTCTAAAGCAGGTCCTTCTTTCAAAATAAATAAGCGCTCCAAATCTTGCAAAGACGAGTCGAACAGGCTGGTCAAGCCGCGAGCTGTATTTCCGTTCACATAAAAGTTTTTGATGATTCCGGTCATAACCGTCACACCTTCCTAGGCTAATGTCATGCTGCATACTCCATCGTATTATTTCCATGTTGAATTGGTGCTAGTATCCAATTCTCTTTATTGTGCCTTTAAAGTAAGAACGGTAAGCTCTGGTCGGCAATGAAAACGTACGGGAATGCGTGTCATTCCTATCCCGCGAGTGGTGTTCACTTGCAATTTGCTGTTCGGTACTTGATACAAACCGGCAGTATACTTGCTCCCGTAGGGAGGTGTATACAGTGCCCCGACTAAAGGAATACGCACTTGTCCGCCATGACTATGGCCTGACAATTGCAGGTCGACCGGATAGCGGGCATACTCATCAGCAAAATCCGGCTCATGCGCGAGCAGAATGGTACTGGAACCGTCCGGAATGCCTTGTAAAGCCTGATCGATATTTGGCTGTCCAACCATCGGATCATCGACCCCGGCAATGTAGAGATGCGCTGAGCCCTTTGTTAACGCGACATGCTGGTTATCGAGCACATGGAATCCAGCTTTTGATAGTCCCTTGGTAACTGCTCTTCGATTGCCGAAGGCATCGTGATTGCCTAGAACGGCATATTGCCCAAAGGGCGCTTGCAGCTTCGAGAGGAAAGCAACGGCTTCCGGCATATACGCGGTGGATTGATCGAGCAAGTCTCCTGTAAAGCAAATAAGGTCTGGTTTTGCCTCCCTAACTTGCTCTGCAAGCTCAGTCAGCAGTTCAGGTTTAGAATGAAAGCCGAGATGCAGGTCACTGAAATGAACGATGCGAAAGGAGTTGAAGGAGGCAGGCAGCTTTGGGATGGCAACCTTCACCTGTTTAACCTCAATCCAATACGGCTCAACTAAGTGCGAATATACGCCGGATAAACCAGCGGTTCCCATCAGCCCCAAAGTTACATGCAAGCTCTTCTTCAAAAACGTCCGTCTACTCATAGGTGCTGAAGTTGATTGCATAATGCCTCCATTTTTCCTTTTTGATATCTTCCAATGATGATCTGTAAGTGCAATCATAGACCTTTTTTGTTACGTCAATGTGACAAAAAAATAAGGCACCGCAACAGGATTGTCGCAGCGCCTTTAATTCTTACTCGTATCTATAGGCAACGAGAAATAAAATGTAATTTCCTCGTTTTCGATATGAAAGCCAAACGGTGCTTCATGTTTCTGCAAAATCGTTCTCGCGATCGATAAGCCTAAGCCTGTTCCGCTAAGCTGTTTGTTGCGGGAGCTCTCCATTACGTAAAAGGGTTCCCATATCAAATCCCATTGTCGCTGCTCATCATTTTCAATCCCATTCGTGATCGAGAAATGTAAAAAATCATCTTTATTCAGAGCAGTAATACAAATTTGTTGATTGGTTGAATATTTCATTGCATTGGAAATGAAATTGTTCAAAACCATCTCTATCTTCTGCTCATCAGCGAATATATGGTGCTGGTTTAGCAAGCTGTCATCTACAGATAGCTGAATAGCTTCCTGTTGAATGGAAAAACGATATTTTTGCAAGGTTCGATGGAGCAGCTGTTTGAAATCAAAGGTGTTCATCCGATAAAGGTCGGTTTGCAGCTTGGAGAGTTCAAGCAGCTTGCCCACCAGCATCGCAATGTCATCGGTTTGCTGCTGGATAACATCAATATAGGTACCGTCATCCATCCCGTCCTTTATTCCTGAAGAATAAGCCTTTATTAAGGACAGCGGGGTTTTCAGTTCATGCGAAATGTTGGCAATAAACTGCCGCAAGTTCTCATTTCTCGCTTCCAGCTCATGATGGGCATGCTCTAATTTATCACTCATTTGATTGATGCTCTCTGCTAAGGATTCAATTTCATCGCCCGTACGAATATGAACCTTGGTAAACGATAAGCTTGAAATGCCTTCAGCTGCATCTTGTATTTTGGCAAGCGGACGAACGATGCTTCTTGTAAAAAGCGCTGACAGGATGATTAGCAGCAGCAGCTCGCCTGCATAAGTATAGAGGGTAAATTGATTAACGATGGTTAATGTTTCTGCCGAGTGGGATATCGATTCACCGACTACAAAAACGATCTCGTCTTTTTTCATAAAGGTAACAAGAAAGCTGGATTTCAGCTTCTCTTGATTGTAAATTTTTCTGACCATTTGATATTTGTTAAGCTTCTCAAGGCTTTCATCCGTGATCCAAAACTTGCTCAGCGTAATGCCTTTTTTATTTAAAAGACCTATAATCGTTTCGTTTAGTTTATTTAGATTTGTGGTGACAGGTGTGTTTACAATGGTGACATCATATTTGTTCTCAACAGCCTCCATATTACGCAATAACTGCTTTGTATCCATGGCATCAAGCTGCTCAGTTATAGCTGCAAGGGCATGCTTTTTTTTGTACAAAAGATATTTGGGCAAGAAAAACGAATTCATCACAAATGAGAAAATAACGACGATGCAGAACACAAATAAAATTCGCCCAATCAACTTTTTGCTTAGCTTATTCATGCGGTTCTTCCAGGCTGTAGCCCATCCCTCTATGTGTTCTGATCAAATGATCGCCGATCTTTGCTCTAAGCCTGCGGATATGCGTATCGACCGTTCGTTCTTCGCCAAAATAATCGAATCCCCAAATACGATCGAGCAGAGCTTTCCGTGAAACGATGATCCCTTTGTTTTCAATGAGGTACCTCATTAAATGAAACTCTTTATTCGTAGCCTGCAGGTCGGTCTCATCTCTAAAGATTTTTTGGCTATCGATATCTACTTTTATATTTCCTATCGCAATTTGATTGTCCATATGAAGCAGCTTCTTTACTCGCAAAATCAATATACGCGGGTCAAACGGCTTGCTGACATACTCATCTGCTCCTGATTGAAGGGCGATGAGCTCATCCTCATCCTCCCCTTTTGCCGTCAGCATCAATACCTTCGTTTTGCTTTGTTTTTTGATTTCTTTGCATACCTCAATACCGTTTACTTTAGGCATCATCCAATCTAATACAGCTAAATGGATGTTGTTTGAATAGAAAATGTTCAGCGCTTCCTCGCCATCCTGTGCTAGGAAGGTATGAAAGGCTTCTTTCTCAAAATACGCCTTTAAAATCTTGAGCATAAAGGGCTCATCATCGGCAATTAATATATTCATGAAAGGCTCCTTCCCAGCAATGTAGAGAGATAGAATACGTAAGGAATATGATACCTGTTATTAGAATAAGCTGTACATCTTGTTTTTGTTTCATACCAGCGGAGCCTCAGGTCAAGCGGTTGTAAGAAAACCATAACTAAATACGACCACGACAATGAGAAAAAATAAGACAACCAAGCAAGCAGCTATTTTCATCTTAATATTGCTTTACGAGCTCCCGCCCCCAAGACCCTGTTCCTCCGGTAACGACGATCGTTTTGTTTTTCAAAGCTTGTTCCTCCCGTTTATGTGAACGATGAATAAGAACAAGCATAAAGTTTGAATGTTACACCAATATGGCAAAAATCATTTACGGCATTAGGTCATGCAATAGCGGTTCTATTTACAAAAAAAATAAGCTCTCATCAGGCTAGCATATGGTAAATTGGGATAGGCTTATTTTCCCCTATACAGACGATGAACGATGCTGGCCAGGAGAATGCCGAGCATAAACCCTGAAATCGGAGCTACAACAGCTATGCCAATATAGTTGGAGCTGGATGTGAAGATAAGTTTTAACGCTAAAGTCAGCAATGTGCAGGATAAAACAATTGCCCAATATACCATTTTGAGTTTTGTAGCAGCGCCTGTATAAGCAGATTCCAATTTGGCTTTATTTATAAAGCGGTATAACAGCATAGCTTCTATAATTAGACCGACGATGGATAACGATCGCTGAAACCATTTGTATAGCGGTATCCCCGCTATTGATTCACGAAGAACAGGGAATTTGGTAACGAACATGCCTGAATAGTGCGTGCATGCATCGATGAATAGATGTGAATAGAAGCCAATGACGACAGAAACGAGAAACACCAGCCAGCTCTGCACCGAATTTAGTTTCCATTCATGAGCTTGGCTGTAGGTTTTACGATCTAAACTCCCAAGCGCAGGCAGGTTTTTGGCTAAGGGAGCTTTTACAACATAATGAAACAAATAAGCGAGTATAATGCTCAGCGGTATCGCTTGATAGATCAACCCGCCAAAGGAATGGCCGATCGTCTGATAGGGCTCAAGCGCAATAAAATATTCAAAGTCAGGAGACATGCTCCCGAGAACGAGACCAGTTAAGCTAAAGTAAGCAGGCTTTGCCGCTTTTAAAGGTGCAATATATAGCGGATGAGCAAAGGTGAACGGCAATTCGGCACCTCCTAACGGGTCTATTTTAAAATAGGAAGACGGTACTTTTAAAAGAAATGTAACATATAGGCTAAGGGAGGGGCATTAACATAATAATTGGGCGCTTTCCCCCCTTGTTTTAATGAGGTAATTTTGGGACAATAATAAGCAGATTGTTTGTTTCGGCCTACTAGCTAGAATAGGGCTGCTTTTTAGCAGTTTTGAAAAGAGGATTAGTTATGACTAAAGCATCTATATATGGATTAACGTTCGATCAACTGACGGAATGGCTGAAAGAACGAGAGTATACAAAGTTTCGGGCATCACAAGTATGGGATTGGCTTTATCGGAAGCGTATAACGGCTTTTGAGGATATGACGGATGTGAAACCAGAGATCATTCAGCTGCTGTCCGAGCATTTTGTCATTCAAACGCTTACCGAGCATACGAGGCAGGAGTCAGCGGACGGAACGAATAAATTTTTGTTCAAGCTGCATGATGGCAATTTAATTGAGACGGTACTGATGAGGCATAAATTCGGCTTATCGGTTTGTGTCACGACACAAGTGGGATGTAATATTGGCTGCAGCTTCTGTGCGAGCGGTCTGCTTGCAAAGAGCCGTGATTTAACAGGCGGAGAGATCGTGGAGCAGATTATGAAGGTTCAGCTTCATTTGGATCAGGCGCAGAAGGGCGAGCATGTCAGCCACGTCGTTGTCATGGGGATCGGCGAGCCATTCGATAATTTTGAGAACATGACAGACTTTATCGGCGTAATCAAGAGCCAGAAGGGGCTTGCGATCGCTGCTAGACATATTACCGTATCAACGAGCGGCTTAGCGAACAAAATCGTGGAATTCGCTGACTCGGATCTACAGGTTAACCTTGCCGTTTCCTTGCATGCACCGAATGATGAGCTCAGAACACGTATTATGAAAATAAACAAAGCGATTCCGATTGCGAAATTGATGCAATCCATCGATTATTATTTGGAGAAAACGAATCGGAGAATTACGCTTGAATATATTTTGCTGAAGGACGTTAATGACCAAAGAGAGCACGCAATAGAGCTTGCACAGCTTATTGGTCATAGGGGTAACCTGGCGAATGTAAACCTCATTCCCTACAATCCGGTGGATGAGCATAGTCAATACCAACGAACGGATCGCGAAACGGTGCGAGCTTTCTATGATACGCTTAAGAAACAGGGTATCAGCTGCAGCGTTCGCCTTGAGCATGGTACGGATATTGATGCCGCTTGCGGACAGCTGCGGAGCAAACAGATCAAAAAATCCAAAGAGCAGAAATTGGGGCAAGAAAGCGCAGCAGCAGCGTCCCTCTAGAAGCGTATCATACCTTTGCAGCTGCTGCTTTTAAAAGATAATCATGTGAATAATATGAGAACACCTTCTAAAAGAGGTGTTCTTTTTATTTGTTTATACAGCCATTTTTTCTGAATATTTACAATTTCGGATAAGATGGACATACTACGATCATATATTTTTAGATAAGAAGGGTGTATGCATATGAAGAAGAGAATAATGGATGTCATTACAATTATGGTTGGCGCACTTATTTTTGCATTAGCAATCAACTTATTTGTTATTCCGAACGAGTTTGGCGAAGGCGGGGTTACCGGGATAACGATTATTTTATATTATGTTTTTGGATGGGCACCATGGTTAATGAGTTTAATTTTCAACTCCTTCTTGCTCATTGTAGGCTACCGTTTTCTGGATCGACAGACGGTAATTTATACGATCGCAGCGGTGCTTTTCCATTCTTTGTTTCTCCATTTAACAGCAGACTGGAGTATTCAATCCGATGAATTAATCGTTAATGCGTTGTTTGGCGGCTTGTTTGGCGGAGCGGGAATTGGGCTCATTATCCGCGTTGGAGGCACAACTGCAGGAACAACGATTTTGGCACGTATTGCGAATAAGTATTTGGACTGGAACATTAGCTATGCCTTGTTGTTTTTTGACTTAATCGTCGCGTTCTCCTCTTATTTCATTATCGGTGCCGAGGCGCTGATGCTTACTATTGTCATGTTATACATCGGTACCAAGGTGATGGACTTCATCATTGAAGGGGTTAATCCGAAAAAAGCAGTCACCATTATTTCCAAGGAGCAAGGCAAAATTGCTGAGCAGGTAAATGTGGTGATGGATAGAGGAGTTACTGTTATTTATGGCCGCGGGCACTATACGAAAACACCGCAGGAAATTTTATATATTGTCATTAGCAAGCAGGAACTGAGCCAGTTGAAAAAAATAGTGAAGGCATGCGACAAAAATGCGTTTATTACGATTCATGATGTGCGGGACGTATTTGGCGAAGGATTTATTGATATTTCAAAATGATTACAGCGATTGGTATAAAAAAGAAGGTCGTGGAATTTCGCTTATTTTCGGGATATAGAGTAAAATTAAAACAAGATAGCAGATAGGAGTTGTTTAGATGTCGAAAGACGAAGTAATTTTGACGCAAGAAGGCTTAGAGCAGCTGCAAGCTGAGCTGGATGATCTTAAATATGTGAAGCGCAAGGAATTGGCTGCGCGGATTAAACTCGCGATCAGTTATGGCGACTTAAAGGAAAACAGCGAATATCACTCAGCCAAAAATGATCAGTCCTTCATGGAAACGAGAATTCTTATTTTAGATAAAATGCTGAAGAAGGCTCGCGTGATCGAAGCGAAGACCTTAGACCTATCAAAAGTAAGCATCGGTTTAACCGTCATTTTAAACGATATCGAATTTTCCGAGAAGATCGAGTACAAAATCGTAGGTACTGAGGAAGCAGATGTTGCGGAGAACAAAATTTCCTACGAGAGTCCACTAGGCAAAGAGCTGCTTGGTCAGACGGTAGGCAGCATCATTAACGTAAGTGCTCCTATGGGTGTTATTAAATACGAGCTTCTCGAAATCAGAGCATAATTCATTATCCTATAGATCATTTCATCACAGCTAATCCGCCTGAAGCGGGTTAGCTTTTTTTGACGAAAAAGGGCAGAAACGACAGCATCGTTAAAGAACCGATCGATACAAACATATTGCGACAGAAACAGATGAGAAAAGATTAACGGGCATTGGGACTATAGCTTGATGTAAACTAATACTTTGTATGGCAAAGTAATACCATGACAGCTGCAACAAAAAAACATAATCTTTGGAAGCTGTACAAGTTTCCAAAAACCTTTTCTAGGAGGAAAGCCATTATGAACTATCATTTCTTTGTAGGCAACGATAACGGAAACAGTGAGCATGATCTTATCATTGACGGCAAGCTGGTTCAGCAGCCTAATGTAAATTGTACGGTGGACGAGCTTCCATGGAGCGAAGAGCAAACACCAGAGAGCTTTATTAAGAATTTGCAGGATCAGCTGGTTGTAACCATCGATTCGCCATCAGCAAGACCAGGGATGTACTATGTCGGGAAGTTCGCTTTAGAGAGCGGAGAAGTGCTGGACAATCTGCAAATCGGAATTGATCTGAAGAGCGATATGGATTTGCCGGTTATCAATACGCTTGCCCAAATTGCGGCGATGGCTGTTCAGAAGGCGTACGAGGAAGAGAAAAAAATACCTGCACAAATCGATGTGGAAGTAGATATGGCAACGGCGCTTCCGGTTACGCAGCACACGGATGAGACCTCTGCTAAGTTTGAGAAACGATTTACGTCTGGCTTGCACCATGTGACGGTTCATTTGGGCATGCAGCGCGTAGCTGTAAAAATCGTGTTCCCGTTTGCGAAGGTCGTTCCAGAAGCCACTCCGGTTATTTTCACGCTACAGAAGGATACAGCGGGCGGCTGGAGAGAGGGCGAAATCTTTGGAGATTTCCTTGAGTCCTATGAAGTAGATAAGAAATTCAACGGCAGTTATTTCAAAGACAAACGCATTCTTCATGTGGATATCGGAGACGGCTCTACGGAATATCCGATTACGGAGGGGAATAAGTTTCTGCGTCAATTCGTGCATGGCAGCCATCATGGCGCCGGTTATGCGATTGAAGAAGCGCTGCAGGAGTTTAACCGACTCATTCATTTGGCGGACAGCCCGCGTCAATTTTTCAGCGATGTTATCAAAAATCCTAACCATAAATACCATGCGCGTGCGCTTAAGACATTAAGAAGACCGCTTGAGAGCCAGGTTAGACAAATCGTGCAGCATGTCAAAAAACAGCTGACGAAAGCACGCAATGAAATCGATCTGATTTGCGTTTACGGCGGCGGAAGCATACTTATGCGCTCAGTACTCTACGGACAGCTGAAAGAGCTGTGTACGGAAAGAGAGATGCAGCTGCTGTATATTCCTGCTGAGTACGCAGTGCAGCTGAATGCAATGGGTCTTGATGCATTTGTGCGTGGCAAAATCTATGAGGCATTAAAAAATAAAGCGGTTCAGCCTGCATAAGCTTGTTCATCAGGTTGAGGTATAATCTAACGGATTCTGGTAGGTGAGAGGTATGAAGAAAACAAAACTGCCCGGTGAAAATATAAGCTTGAAAACCAAGAAATCAGAGGATCCCTTAATTATGCTTTGGTTGAATTCTCAATCGAATCTCATGGATTCTCTTCGATATTTGGTTGAAAATGAGATCGCCTTAAACGGCGTTCGGAATTTACAAGCTTTTGTTCCGATGGAGAGAAGTCGATTGCAAGGCTCATCAGCCTTGCAGCAAGGCAGCGAAATCAATTCTCCATTAACAGGGGAGGAACAGTTGTCAGCAGCGATCGCTGAAGTTAGCGCGGCTGTTACTGCTCCCATTTCTGGCCCAAAAGCTTCTCCGGTTGTAGAGGAAGAAATTGATGATGATGATATTGAAGCATGGAGCTAATGAAAAAACGACAATATTGAGAATTACTTAGTTGTGTTATGTATGACTAAGTAATTCAAAGTATTACCGAATAACACAAAACACCACTAAGGGATACTTGATCATTCCTTGTGGTGTTTTTTTACGTAAAACAGTTCTTTAAGTCTAGTAACCCTAGTGTATAATAGTAATATGTTCCATTTATTTTCATCATATCCGTTTAGTATATAAGACTATATAGAGGTGGGCCGTCCATGCCTTTTTTCTCACGAAGCTCGAATCCAACCGTTGCTAAACCAAAACCAGCTCCTCCAGCGCAAAGCACTGCGCCTGCGCAGCCACAGCAATCACCTCAATCACCGGCTGTGAATGCTGGGCAGCTCCTGCAATTGCAGCAGACGGCAGGCAATCAGTCTACGAGTGCACTAGTAGGCGGGGCTGCGACTGCCCCTCAGAAGTCACCTAAAGATGTGCGAAAGGATGAGCTCAAAGCAGATCGTGATGCGCAGGTCACTGTCAAACCACAGCAGCTCTTTGATGGGCTTATTCAGCAAACGAGTCAGCATATACATACGTTCTTAAATAGTGATAAACAAACAGCATCGCTAAGAGCCAGTCTGCAGGCTAAAGCCAAGACGGCGGTAGAAGCGAATATCGATCAGAACGGTGTAGCAGAGGCCCATGAGAAGGCTGATGAAAAGCTTTATGCTGCAGAACATGTAGCTGCAAAAGGCATCGTATCCGATACGTTAAAGAAATATGCGAGCGATACTGTCGTGAGCAAGCTTCCATCGAGCCAAAAGAGCCTGCTGGCGAATAAGTTCATTGAAGGCTATAACAAGACGGAGGCAAGGCCTGAGGTTCCTTTAGCTAAACAAGTGTTAGCTGCGAACGCACAGGCGACGAGGGAGGCAACTGCTGAAGCTGAACGGTTGTCTAATGTATCTCTTGCACAGATTAAAAAAGATGCTGTGGACAAGGTTAAGCAAAGTGCAGCATTTCTCGATAGCAGTGTAGACGTTGGCGATTTGGGTAAAGCAGAAGTGGAAAATCGGCATCAAATGGATAGTACGCTTGTTCAGCCAGCTGTTATTAATACGGTTTATACGAATAAGCTGTATGAACCCATCAAGGAAGCTGTCGTTATGAAGCTCGGCGTAGGACGAGGCGCTTGGCGAAGATCCAAAGAACTTAATGCTTTTCGTCAGAAGATGAAAGATGCTGCGCGAGAGCAGTCGAGAACGGATATTGACAATCAATTGGACACGAATGCACTAACATCGGGCAAAACGCAGCTCGATAAGAAGTTTACCGGCATGATGGCAAAGAAGGAAGCACATGCAACCTCCAAGGGCTCTGTCGATGCAGCTATGACCACTGAGGCAGTCAATATCACGAAAAGAGTGCTGCCTGAAGGGGATATTAAGAAGCTGCTGAAAGAAGCAGCACAAACCTCAGCATATGGCGTAGCACGTACAAACGCTGCGGGTGTAAAAGTAAATGAAGCGGCTTTAGCTGGTGCTGAGAAGAAAGCGATTGAACTGCTGAAGAGCAAACAAACCGAAGCGGTGAACGCTGTTCGAAGCATTACGAAAGGCGATAAAAAGGTGCCAGGCTCGAAGCCGGATGCTGCGCAGCTTACGGCACTTGCTGAGAAAACGAAGGAGCAGGTTACGGCGGATGATATAGCCGGCAAAGCCATTAAAAAAACAGTAGAGGCTCCTACGCTAAACAAAGGGCTCTTCGTCATAGGCAAGGTGCTTGATCTTGCCGCGCCGAATATTGGCGACTCCAGCTCGTTCAGCTTTGATTTGAAAATACCCGTTCATGCTAGCGGCGTTTATGTTCTGTTCGGACTGGCAGGCTCGGTAGGCAGGGAAGATAAAGAATTAACGATGGCCGCTGAAATTACTTTCGGAGCTGGCTTCCAGTCGTTTGGCTTCGACGCCAATTTCCGTGCGGGCTTCTTCCTGGAGAGCATAGGAACAGATTCAGCCGGTGTCATGAATTTAACCTCGTACGGTATGTACAGGCAAATAAGAAACATTTCCGATAGGGCAGCGGATTATCTCTGGGGTATGGGAGGCAAGTCCGGAATGGCGGAGGTCGAAGAAGCAGAAATATGGGCAGCTATGATCGAGGAGCAGGAATTGCAAAAAGCAGACAATCATGTTGATATTGGTTTGATGTTTAAAGGGGAAGCTGAAGCGAATGCGGGGGTAGCCGAGATGGGAGCAGCCCTTGGCTACAAGTTCTTAGGCCGCTTTGACAAAGAAGCTCTTGAGAAACAAGCGCCTAACGGATTTGGCGGAGCAACGGATCTGACGAAGCTGAAGGAAAAGGCAGCAACCCTCCGCAGGGGTATGAATGTGCATGTTATGGAAGCATCTGCCGAAGCGAAGGTGAAGCTCGGTGGCAACGATATCTCCTTTGGACTCGAAGCCGCCGGCTCCGTAATCAACAATAATTTGAGATCGCTCGAAATTACAGCTAGCGGCTCTATTCCATTCCAATTCGGTGAAGATGCGGACGAATGGGTCAAGATTGCATCGAAAGTAGCGACACCGGTCGCAGGCTCGGCCAAAAATCTCGTTGGTTTCATCACTAGCAAAGTGAAAAAGGATAAGGATATGGCGGCGAAGGGTATAGGATCAGCTCTAGATACCGGGACGGATTTGTTATTTGTGGTTCCGCAATTTGAAGCAGCTGGCAAAAGCCTTGCCGAAAAAATCAAAGGCGATGAAACTGTCAATGATACAATTCGAGGTTGGTTAACGGGTGATTCAAGTGCGAGTGCGATTGATGAAGGCAACAAAATAGCGCTCGCAAGCTCTCTTGATCTGAGTATCGGGTTTGAAAAAAAATGGGATAAAGATAATAAGTCCAAGGGCTGGGAGATTGCACTAGAAGTTATGCAAACGAAGTCATTCGAAGTGGAGGCAGGCATCGTGAATGTAGCGGTAGAGAAGTCCAAGCGGCTTGGAAAGCTGAAATATGAACAGGATGCGAGTGGAGCAGGGTCCATTGCAGGGGAACTGGCGGGGCACGAAATAGGTTAACATTTGCTAGGAGTGATCGTAGTCATGTCCAAACAACAGAAGTATACGGGAGATACAAGCATTACTACAGAGCTGCCGATAAATTTCCATACGCTGACGGGAGAGTCTGTGCCTGCTGTCTTGCGGAAAGTTAATTTTCAAAGCTTCGAGGACTCGCTTTCTTGTCAGATGATGATCGAGGTTAGCGGCCAAACTTATCAGGATATTATGGAGAACGAGTGGTTTAACCTGTTCGCCAGCATGAGGACAGGCAGCAGCGCGGCTATGGATGAGAATCAACCTGTAGAAGTTCATGTCGCGCTAAGGCCAAGCTTGACGAAGCTGGCTGCTCAGCACGGATTCGATGCAGAAGCTATATTCGATAGTGTGCGCTCAAGTACGGAGCCAACGAGCAAGCTGCTGAGCTTAGATCATACCGAGTGCTGGCTTGCGCTAGAATTAAAGCAAAGCGTTGTTTTGCCTGAAGCGTTGAAGGATGAAGGCGTCTTAAAGATGGGATTCAGGACGGCGTGGGCTGCAGAAATGGATCAAGGAATTTCAGTACCCGAAGAGCCTTCTATTGCAAATGGGGCTTTAAATGAGCATATCACATCATTTCTAACGGACAATGAACTGAAATATGAGGTTATAGACGATCAACTGTACAAGCTTATATTTACTAGTAGAGGCGAAAGCTGGGTTGGTCTCATTCGGATTGAGGAGGTCCAGGATTATTGTGCGGTTTATTCCGTCTATCCGGAGCTCGTCCCTGAGCATCAGCGCCAGGAGCTTGCCTTGTTATTATTGAACGAGAACATGGACCTCCTCAGTGGCAGCTTCGAGCTGGATGATGAGGATGGCGAGCTAAGATTCCGATCCTCCTATTATGCCGGGAATACGTATGATTCTGAGGTATTCAGCAGAATACTCGGCAATCACCTTGAAGCGGTAGAGTCTTATTTCTCTGAAATTCGTGAAGTGCTTAAACGCTAATATCATAGATAACAAAAGGGCTGTTTGCAGGAAGGGTGTACCCTCCCCTGTGCAAACAGCCCTTTTTGTGTTTATTTTGTATGTTGTTCGCGGTACTGAGCGGGTGAAATACCGTATGTTTTTTTGAACAGGGTGAAGAAATAGGTTGTGTTCAGCACGCCGACACTTTCGCTGATGACTGCAATGGAATCATTTGTTGTCGTAAGAAGCCGTGTAGCTTCCTCCAGCCGAATTTTCTTTAAATAATCATTAAACGACAGCTGCGTATGGCTGCGGAACAGCTTGCCGAGGTAGCCGGGAGATAACTGTACGGTCTCCGCTATCGTTTCAATGCCCAGATCAGACTCGTGATAATGCTTATGCAAATAAGCGCAAACCGATTCAATCAACGTGTCTGTTTTGGTCGTTTGCTTCTTGTCCATCATGAGGCCGATAAGGGTACAGAAGTGACGAAGCAGCGAGTGAACTTCTTGAAGCGTTTCCTGCTTCTGCAATTGGTTAACCGTATCGTAATATTCTTTGGAATATTCCTGCATAATGGGCAACGCACCGTCAAAATCACGCAAAAGGGCGTTCAAAAGCTGATTTGCGCTGGAGATGGCCTGATAATAGCTCATCTCGCCCAGCTGCTTCATAAATTGATCAAGTGCTTGATTGACCTTGTCATTGTGGTTTAAACGAAGCTCCTCGCATAGCTTCTTCTCAGCTGCTGCAGGGTACACACTTGCTTGCTGCATGACCTTAACAACCATAGCTTCATGAATAATAGCCTGATGTCCGTAGAAGAAACGATACTTGGCGTATTCCTGTGCCGATTCGAAGGAACGATCAATTTCATATTTGTCTTTAACCGTTTCTCCTAAGCTGAACGTAACCGTAAATTTGAAATAGCTGTAGATGATTTCTTGAATTTCGCCAAGTGTTAATAAGATATGCTCGGGCACGGAAGGCGAATCCAGAAACAATAAAATGGCTAGTGTCTGCTCATCGACAACGATTGTTTCGTTTTTCGCGTGTTTCTGAAGCAGCTCATTCGTAATATTACTGACAGAGAAGCGGAAAAGTCCCTGTTTCGTCTGATTGTTATGCTGCGCAAACTCCGTAAACCGATCAATTTGCGCGACGATAACGACATAATTCGAGCTGGTAAAATACTCATTAATCGCGGATTGGATCATATGTGTCGCAGATAAGTCATGCAGCGTTCCATGCAATAAATGCTGAAGATAGGTTTTCTTTAGCACCGGCAAAGACTGCTTCTGCTCCAGTTCAACCATATTCGCTTGATCAATGACGTTGGAGAAGGCCTCAGAGAGTAGTGCAAATTCATTTTGATTTTGCTCAGCAAGCGGTTTTTTGTTGCCCGTAACCTCATGCACTTTCTTAATTAGACGGCCAAGCGGATTGTACAGTTTATTTGTGGCAAAAAAAGCTGTTAATGCACCAAGCGCAATAATGACCATAGCAATCAAGCCCGTGAAGGTTCTCAATACGGAAATATCCGAAATAAGCAGTCGGTACGGCTTAACGCTGACAAAATACCAATTAAGCTGGTTTGATTTCACAAAGGTGACCAGCTGTTTCGATCCGTTCACTTTAGCTTTGAAATGCCCCGCATTCATGGACGAATTCAAAATTCGTTCGATATGGGGCATCGATGCGAAGCTTTGCATGAACTGGTTCGCATCGGTATGGGATAATACAAGCCCGTCTGCATTCATGACAAATACATCATCGTTAGCACTGCTAATCGCTTTGATCGTGTTCAAAATATACTGTTCATCCACATGGATGGTGATAGCTCCTTTGTATGCAGAGGTAAGCGCATAGTTTGGACGCAAAATCGCAGTGAGCACATGTTCCGGCTTGCTTGTGCTTGGAGCGTTTGGCATACGAAGCTGGTTTGCGAACAGCTCCATATACTGCAAGTGATTGATATCCGTAATTCGCTCCTTCTCCAAATCATTTAACACATAGGTTGTCCCCGCCGTGTTCAAATACCGCTTCGTATGATCGTTATAAATGCCAATGTATTTAATGAACGGATAAGTGGACTGGATATCCAGAAGAATATCCATCGCGTCACGATCCTGTACATAATCATGTTCTTTATTCATCAGTACGGTGATGATTCGATTATTGCTTAACAAATGGTTGCCTATCGTTTCGATTTGCTCATGGACGATGCTGGAGGTATAGCTCGTTTGCTGCAGCATGGAAATGACGTTTTTGCTGATCGTCTCTTCCGTTTTGGAAGCAAAGAAAAAGTACAAGGTGCTGCTGACAGCTAGAACAGCTAGAGCGACGAGTAGGATGTAATAAATCAACATCTTGCGGTAAACGGAATAATTAAATAATTGCTTCCATTTCATCGGGCCTGTCTCCTTACTCCGTTAATAAATGAATCGCTTACATCGTTTATTTAGAAAACTTTAAAATACATCCTTCTTTAATGCAACGTTCTATCGCTATATTTGCAAAAATTGAAGGTTTAACTGATTTTTATAGTCCCAAAAAGCCTTGATTTTAAAGGGTTTATCAAGATTTTAACTATTCAGCGGCACTTGCCGCGGCGCATACTGAAATCACCGAAAACAAACAAATCATCATGAAGGGAGATGCTGCTGTGAGTAAGGCTAAAGGTCAACGGCAAAAGCGATACACTTTTTTTACCGACATTAAGCGGAACAAGGTTTCATATTTGCTCGTCTTGCCGGCGATACTTTACACATTCGTATACGGTTATATGACGCTGCCTTATATGGTTATCGCTTTTCAAAAGTTCAATTATACAAAGGGCATCTTCGAGAGCGACTGGGTAGGATGGAAAAACTTCGAGTTTTTCTTCAACTCAACGGCTGCTGCGATGGTCACTTGGAACACGATTAAGCTGAACTTTTTATCTATTTTATTTGGGACGATTGTCGCGTTGGCATTTTCTATTCTACTGAATGAAATTCGCTCACGCGTATTTAAGCGAGTATCGCAATCGACGCTGTTGTTCCCGCATTTCTTATCATGGATTATCGTCAGCTACATCGTCTACAGCTTGTTTGCAACCGAGCATGGCCTTATCAACAACATGCTGGAGACGTTTGGTTTTGATTCGCACAATTGGTATTCCGATCCTAAGCCATGGACATGGATTTTGGTCGGGCTCAGCATCTGGAAAGAGACGGGCATGTCCGCCGTCATCTATTTAGCAGCGATTACAGCAATTGATGATTCCTTGTATGAGGCCGCAAAAATCGATGGAGCCAATCGCTGGCAGCAAATTAAATCCATTACGATTCCAATGTTGATGCCGACGGTATCTATTCTAACGCTGCTTGCGATCGGCAAAATCTTTTACTCCGATTTCGGAATGATCTACGCCATTATCGGCGACAATGGCATGCTTTATTCGACAACGGATGTTATCGATACGTATACGTTCCGAACGCTTCGTACATCGGGCAATCCTGCAATCGCAATGGCAATTGGATTGTATCAATCGGTCGTTGGATTTGTGCTTGTTCTATCTGCCAACTGGATTGTGAAGAAATTCAATAAAGATAGCGCGATGTTCTAAGGAAAGGAGGGAATGTGCTTGAAAAAAATAGATGTATTTCAAATCGTTAATACGATTTTTGTATTGTTGTTCGCACTGCTTTGTACGCTTCCCATCCTGCTCGTTCTCATCGTGTCTTTCTCGGATGAGGAGTCTATCCTGAGAAAAGGCTACAGCTTTATACCGGATCACTTTTCACTAGAAGCCTACAAATCGGTATTCGGCAGTAATGATCAGCTGCTGCAAAGCTATGGGGTTTCCATCGGCGTAACGGTTATTGGTACTTTAGCGGCAGTCGTCATCACAGGAATGGCCGGTTATATGCTTGCCAATCGACAGGTTCGTTACCGCAATCCAATCGCGTTGTTTTTCTTCATCACGATGCTCTTTAACGCAGGCCTTGTGCCTTGGTACATGATGAATGACCTTCTAGGGTTCAAAAACAATCTGCTTGCCCTTATCGTACCGACTTTAATATTCAGTCCCTTTAATTTGTTTCTCGTACGCAATTTCATGCAGGAGCTGCCTGAAGCTCTACTAGAGAGCGCAAGAATCGACGGAGCAAGCGATGCCTATATCGCATTCCGCATCGTATTTCCATTATCCTTGCCGGTACTGGCAACGATCGCTTTATTTTACGGATTAGGCTACTGGAACAATTGGTTCAACGCGATCATGCTGGTCGACAAAGAAAGCTTGTACCCTTTGCAATATTTATTGTATAAGCTGCAATCCGAGATCAATATGGTGAACCAGATGCAGGGCTTGGTCACTTCCAACATAACGATTCCAACCGAATCATTCAAAATGGCGGTAGCTATCATAACCATTGGTCCTATCGTACTGCTTTACCCGTTCCTGCAGCGTTTTATTATCAAGGGTCTTATCGTTGGAGCAGTCAAAGGATAGATATGTCGCCTTAGGGCCATATATAATTAAAGATTCAGAGAGGGGTTAATCAAGATGAACAACAGGAAGATGCGCTTCATTCCGGCAAGCTTGGTTATTGTTATGATGCTCGTTCTTATGATGGCTTGCAGTAATGCGGGAGACAAAGCGGGTTCAAATGGCAACGCCAGTGGAAATGAAGGAGATAACGCTGAAGTATTGCCGCTGAAATACGTGATTCCGGGTACAGCCAAACCTCATACCGATGAGGTTGTTCAAAAAGTAAATGAAAAGCTGAAGGCTGACGGCGTTAACGTTAAGCTGGAAATAAATTTTATCCCTTGGGATGCTTGGGATCAGAAAACCAACCTAATGCTGAGCACAGGTGACGAGTTCGACATGCTTCATGTTATGGAGAACAGCTCCGTGCCTACAGGCTCCTATGTTGGGCGAGGCGCGCTTCAGCCACTCGATGAGCTCATTGACAAGTATGGTCCAGAGCTGAAAAAAATCATTCCTGACTACGCATGGGATGCTGCAAAGATCGATGGTAAAATCTATTCCGTTCCGGCAGTATGGCGCTATGAGACCTCAGGCAGCGGTGAGATGGGTACGCTTGGCTTCCGCCAAGACTTGCTCGATAAAGTAGGCATGCCTTTCCCAAAAACGTCGGACGAGCTTATCGCAACGGCTGAGAAGATGCAGCAAGCTTCCGACAAGAAATTATATATTCAAACGGAAACGGATGTTACGCCAGTATTTTTACACCGTACGTACGATTCATGGCCATTTTTTGTAGATTACCGCGAACAAATCATCAAGGTCGATCAAGCGGGCAATATAAGCTCTTGGCTCGAGAGTGAAGAATTCAAAAAAGATGCAGAGTTTTTCCGCCAGCTTTATGAGAAAAAGCTGATTAACCCTGATATTTTGACGTATAAGAAGGAAGAGCGCGACAAAGCCATGACACTGGGCGATTTTATTTACAGCACGAACGGCGCTTTGTACTCTTCGATCGCAATTGCGAGAAATAATCCAGAAGCAAAAGTAGGCGAGGGTTATTTGGCAGAAGAGAAACCGCTGCTTCAATACTTGGCATTCGGAAATACAAATGCAGTTCCAATTACATCGAAGCACCCAGAAGCAGCTATTATGTTCTTGAACTGGCTGTACAGCAATAAGGATAACCATAACCTGTTCCTATATGGGGAAGAAGGCACGCACTACAAAGCGGTAGGCGAGCGTACGGCAGAATTCATTCGTGACGCGAATGATGAATCATATTATTTTGATTCGTGGATGATCGGCAACATTAACTACATGTTGTTTGATGTGAAGACGCCGGAAGATTATTTGAAAATGCAAACGACAGAGCCATCGAATCCAGTTGAATTCTCACCTGTTCTTGGTTTCCGCCTAAATACGGAGCCGATTGCTGTTGAATATGCGAATGTGCTATCCGAAGTGAAATCGAAGATCATTCCAATTAAAATGGGCGTGGTATCCTA
Organism: Paenibacillus sp. MCAF9; assembly: GCF_052114265.1. Lineage (NCBI taxonomy): Bacteria > Bacillati > Bacillota > Bacilli > Caryophanales > Paenibacillaceae > Paenibacillus > Paenibacillus sp. MCAF9. Next base: position 30,914 of record NZ_JBFREL010000039.1, on the reverse strand, counting down.
CGATAAATACTTCCCAGCAGCTCTTCAAAGCTTAAAGGCTGCAGGATTAGACAAGGTTGTCGCTGAATATCAGAAGCAATTTAAAGAATGGCAGGCCTTGCAGAAGTAAGGCTAGCTGTTGGGTAAAACAAAAAGAAGGAGGGCTGCTACCCTCCTTCTTCTTGTTTGTGTATATTAGTAAGCTAGTGCGAACAAACCGTGAATATGCGACAGGTAACGAACGTTACTTGCTTCCTTCATAAGGGAAGCAGGCAAGCCCTTAAGCTGTGTCGCGTTGCCGCCGATTGTGCCCACGCCATCTTTACGGCCAAGGCTGCCAAGTGTTCCGGAGAATACAGGTACAAACTTATCCATAACGCCGCCTTTGATTTGAACCGCTAGATTGTAGCCTACCGTTTCGCCCATTTGCCAAGCAAGCTGAGCTGTTGGAGGGTAAGGACGTTCGCTGCCTTCTGGGAATACAACTGCGCAGTCGCCAGCAAGGAATACATCAGCGTGTGAAGTCGATTGAAGCGTTGGTGTAACAAGTGAACGACCACGGTCTTCTGCAAGTCCGCTGCTGCCGACAACTGGATTACCTTTAACGCCGCCAGTCCAAATGATTGTGCTGGATTCAATCGTACGACCGTCTTTAAGCGATACGGAGCTTTTTGTAGCTTCTGTAATCGCTACGCTAGTGATGAAATTAACGCCACGTTTCTCAAGGCTTGTTACAGCGCGATCGATCAATACTTTCGGGAAGATTGGCAGAACGGCAGGGCCGGCTTCTACGCAATACAGCGAAATATCATTGAAGTCGATGCCTTTGCTGCGGCAAATCTCAGGAAGTCTGTCAGCGAATTCGCCAACAAGCTCAACGCCAGTCAAGCCGCCGCCGCCAACAACGATTGTTGCGTCAGCTTTGTTGCCTGATTTTTTGTAAGCGTCAAGACGATCTTCAACATGCTTGCGGATTTTGTTAGCATCAGCAACGGATTTAAGAACAAGGCTGTTCTCTTCCAATCCTGGAATGCCGAAGTAGTTCGTTTCACTTCCAAGTGCTACAACAAGGGTGTCGTACTTTTGTACTTGTCCGCTTTCAAGAACCACTTGCTTCTCGTTAGGTTTAATTTCTTTAACCGAGTCAACGATGATGTTAACTTGTTTGTCGCCTAGAAGCTTGCTAAGCGGTAGAGCAACTGCTTGCTCAGCAATTGTGTCCCCAGCAAGTCTGTGCAGCTCAGTAATGATTTGGTGAGTTGGAAAACGGTTTACGATTGTGATGCTAGCTTCTGCTGCAGTCAAATGTTTGCGTGCTGTTAGAGCAGTAAGAAGACCGCCATAACCGCCACCAAGAATTAGTATTTGCTTCGACATGTTCATCCTCCGTTCGTTCTATACGTATTCGGTGTATTATACTTTATCGTTTTTGCGTTCAGACAAAACACTAAGGAAAGCTTGCGCGAAACGTAGCGTTTTTTGAACTTCCGGATCTTTAAGCATTTTCAACATAGCGAATAGGCCAACAGAAGAGTTAGCCGCTTCTTGCGAGCGCTCGCCAGCTTCAATAGCTGCTGTTGCGATACCTTTTGCTTTCTCTTGAACCGGTTTAACGAATTCACCGATACCTTGAGCGAAATCGTTGATCAACACTTTGTCTGTAGCGATGTTTTGTGCAAAATCATAAGCTTTGGTCATTAGAGTAACCATTTCAGCTAATTTAGGCAGGCTGTCCACGAGTACAGTTAGAGACTCTTGAACCTCCGGCTTCATCAATTGATCAAGTACATCCAACGTTTGTTTTTCTTCGACGAGGCTAGCTGCAACCTCTTGTCCAGCAGATGGTTGTGACATAATAGAATGTCCTCCTTTACGTAAATTTGAAAGTAAGTTGTAGTCTCAATTGTGTCAGCCGCTAAAGCCTAAGATGCATCCTGAAAGATTGTTACACTTTTCACATAGTTACTCGAAAAATGTTTATACGGACGTAACAGTCTTATTTCTGCATGAGGCAGAAGGATGTGAATGCGCGTATGACGTAATCGGATTAAACCCTTTGTTTCTATTCTACATCGTTTTCACCAAAAGTTAAAAAGAAATTTATTGCTTTCGGTAAAAAGATTTGGAATATTGCTGGCATTCAGGCATATAGCTGCTGTTCGTTGATTAATCATCCAATTTATGGATATTAAATTGGATGATTTAATGTGATTTCAAACGCTTTATCGTTCAACAAGCGTAAATGAAGCGCAATTCAGTTATGATAATAAAAAACAATGATTAAAAACATACATAAAAGGAGTTTTAATATGCAGCCCTATACGCAAAGAGTCGTATCCATTATTAAGGCGATTCCGGAAGGCACCGTAATGACCTATGGGCAAGTCGCAGAGCTGGCTGGCAATCGCAGGGGGGCAAGGCAGGTTGTCCGTGTTCTGCATTCGCTAAGCGGCATTTATAATCTTCCCTGGCACAGAGTTGTTAATGCAAAAGGGGAGATATCGATTCAAGAGGAGGAATCTCGTTACATGCAGATCTTTTATTTAAAAGAGGAAGGTGTTTCAGCGAGCGAGGACGGGCGAATTGATTTGGAAAAATACCGCTACAATCCGGAAAGAGAAGAAGAAAGATGACCTTGCCCGGATGAAAATTATGCTTCTTCGCGGTTAAACGGCTGCGATTAACTTTTTCTAATGAGGCCCCATTTGAAACCCCGTATCCGAACCTTTATTATGGTATAGACCATTCGGAAGGGAGAGAAAGAACATGACATCAGAAATTACACCGGGAAACGTTAGAAACTTCACTGTTTCCACCGAAATCTTTTATAACCAAAGCTTGGATATTTATTCGCAAATGATTTATATCGTACTCAGCTCAAGCACGGCGGATTCCGCATCGCTCACCTTAGACGAGGTTGCCAAAAAAGGCCGTATGACGACAAAACTTGCAATAAAAGCGATGCAAGCCTTAGTTGACGAGCAGCTAATCCCACATAAATTGTTCCGTAAAATGATCGGTGAATTCCAGGATGATCGCTTATCTTGGGCAGCCAAAGGGCTGCTCACGTATTGCAAGGAGCATAAAAACATTACATTGCCTGAGCTCTTAGCACTATCAGATCAATCTGGCGAGGATGAGGTTAGCATTCGGAAGGCATTGATGGAGCTGGAGAGAAACGGTTATTTAGAGGAATTTACGGAATTGAACAAACTGATGCACGGATAATCGAAAGAATATGAAAAAAGCCATCAACGTCCTCAGCAAACGGAAGCTGCGTTGTTGGGCAAATATAAGCTAAGTAGAAGCAAATAAAATATTTCCTTCTATTTTGAAAGAAGCAGGACCTCCACAGCTGTTGCGCTGTATAGGTCCTGCTTCTTTTTTTGTTTATTGGCGGTCAATTATACAGCACTATTCTTTCGTTAATTTCTCTAGAATAGCGTCGCCTTTTGTTCCAACCATGACATACGCAAAGCGGGCATTTTGCTCCGTTTCCAGCCCAGTGCCTTCGGGTACAAAATAAGATTCTATGCCGTACTGGATGTTTCTCCAGCCGCTAGTGGAACCGTTAATAATGATTTCCTTGTCAGCTAAAGGCTCACCTTTTTTATATAAACGATCCAAGTTGTATACGCCGCCCGCACCTTGTTGAAGCACGACCTTAATTCGGCTGTTGCTTGGACGTCTTTCCAGTTCCTGAGCGATGTGATCTGGCGGTGCCGAAATATTGTATTGAAGCGCTACATAATCGCCTTGCAAAATGGATCGTGGATCAAGCGGCACGATGGCCAGCTTAATCGGAGTGCCGCTCGAGAGCAATATTTCGCTTACTGCGGCATGGTAACCGACATAACCGAGCTGCAGCACTACCACGATAGCAATGAGAGCGGGGCTTCTGCGCAGCAATCGGCTGAATGAGTCTGCTTGCTCAGATACTGCTGCGCGTGTTCTATAGGCGTAAATATAAGTAGCTGCTATGATAATCACGCCAAGCAGAGCGAGCGTAATCGACTTGTGCAATAACGTCCAGAACAAGTCGTAATATTTGAACGCAAGGAAGATGAACCAGAATACGAAGCTAATTGCTGCTTCAAGAGCTTGGCTGCGCCTAACAAATAGAAAGGCTGCGATCGTAACTACAATGAAATTCAATATATTAAATAGCTCATATGAGTAAGGGAAAATGTTATCCATAAAGGTTAGCCAAAATAGAAGCAGCAAAGTAAAGAACCAACCGCATTCTCTTACATGAATCTTGAATGCGCCTTCCCTAAGCAGATGGTGACTTGCGTAAATGACTGCATTGAGCGACGTTACGATGAACACGATGAAGGAAGCCGCATTATGAACAGATCCAAATAACTGAAACAGAAGAATAGCGATATTGATATTCAGTAAGGTGTAGATAAAGAAATGCGGTACCCTTCCTTGCCATTTGAACCATCCGACAAGCAGTACCGCTATGAAAAAAATAGACAAGGCTGAAGTATCAATCCAAGCGGTCGAGATAAGTCCAGCTATATATCCAATCGTAAGCACGGTGTAGCGTACAGCCGTATTTAAGCGCGTCAGCAGCAGTGTTGGAATAATAAACAGCAGTGACAGGACAAATAAAATGTTTTCGGGCGGGACTTCACCAGAGGCTAATAGTACTAAGCCTACTAAGGAGATACTGCCAATCAAAACACCGATTACGGTAACGATTGTGAATGCGATTTTGCCAACAAGAGTGCTCTTATGTTCTTCTGATGGATGGGATGCTTGGTCAGCTGGGTCATTAGAGCTTGACTGATGCTTGCCGAGCTTGTTTAAGTAACGGAAGAAAAAGACGTTGGCTGTAAGTAATAAAGCGACAAAGAGGAGTCCAAATATAAAAAATAAGGTGGAATAATGCTCGGACATCAGCTCAAAATATTTAAATACAGCGAAAGCGGAAGCAGCCAGCGCGTTAAGGGTAAGCATCATTTTGTCCAGACGCACTTGGGTGAAATAATAGAATCCGAACGCGATTGCCGCAGCGCTTGCGACGTTCATCCATGCGCCATAATGTTCGTATAGATCGGAACTTGTCAAGACGAGCAAAGAAATATGAAAGACAATAAAGCTAATATATTTAAGCGGCGCTGATGCGAGACGTTTGGCTTCTATTAATGCGAATAAAATAAGATTGATAAGCGCAAATAACCAGCCAATCAGCAAAATTTCTTGGTCGCTATGGACGATGGAATACGCGCTTGGGAAAAAGTATTGCCACAGGGTTAGATGAACGAGTATATAGGCAAGGATATAAAAAGGATTAAAGCGGGTAATGAACGCAAGCAGCAGGGCAGGAATGGACCAGACGAGAAACAGCTCATAGGTGTCTGCATGCGAATTATATATTTGATTTAGAAGGGCAACCGCCACGCCAAACGCGACACAGCCGCCGACTAGAAAAGTAACAGACAAAAAATAGTGATGCCCAAGCATTATTTTCATTTTGGAAAATACGAAAGCAGCGCCATAGAATAACACCATGATGCCGGCAGACGCGAGAATTTTATCGGCGCGGACCAGGCCGCCCCAGTTCGCCGCGAAGAAATAGATGATGGAAGCAAGCAGAAGTGAAACGCCCATTAGAAATCCAACACGCGCAACATTTAATCGAAGCATAGCACTCACAAGCCTTTCTAGTTGATCTGGCTTTTATTATAATGACCCAATCCAAAGTGAACTAGTACTCACTTTTTGTAGTACTGCCTTGCTTAGAGCGAAGCAAGCTCTTATACGATATAACCCGATTTAGCGGTTGATCTAACAAATAATTTTTGAAAGCTGGGCTGTACAAAGGTTTATGAATCAAATGGGCCGTTAATATGCTATTCTTAAGGTTACGAAAGATTTAACTACTAAAGTGCGGAAGAGGTCTATAGATGAGTGAAATAAAGTTTGCGGATTATGCGTTAAGCCAAGAAATCGTTCGAGCGTTGGAGAGTTTGTCCTACGAAACGCCAACGGAGGTGCAGCGCGAGGTTATTCCGGTTGCGCTTGAGCAAAAGGATTTGGTCGTTAAATCACAAACAGGCAGCGGCAAGACGGCAGCCTACGGTATTCCATTATGCGAGCTGGTTGATTGGAACGAAAACAAGCCTCAGGTGCTTGTGCTGACGCCAACGAGGGAGCTGGCACTGCAAGTCAACGAGGACATTACAAATATCGGCCGCTTCAAGCGGATCAAATCGATGGCCGTCTACGGTAAAGCGCCTTTCCATATCCAGAGAGCCGAGCTTAAGCAAAGAACGCATATGGTCGTAGGGACGCCTGGACGCGTACATGATCACATTGAGCGTGGAACACTTCCCATCGAACGAATCAAATATTTAGTCATCGACGAAGCGGACGAAATGCTGAACATGGGCTTTATCGAGCAGGTACAAGCTATTATTGGGCAGCTGCCTACGGATCGAGTGACGATGCTGTTCTCTGCAACGTTCCCTGAGGATGTAGCTAAGCTAGCGCATAGATATATGAACACTCCTGTACAAGTAGAGATCAAGGCAGAGGGACTTACGACTGCTACGATTGAGCACTCGGTTATTGAGGTGAAGGAAGCAGATAAGTTTAAGCTGCTCCAAGACGTGATGATCGTCGAAAATCCGGACAGCTGTATTATTTTTTGCCGGACACAGGAGAATGTGGATCAAGTGTTCAGACAAATGGCGGAGCTCGAATATCCGTGCGACCGCATCCATGGCGGCATGGAGCAGGATGAGCGTTTTGAAGTAATGAATGCGTTCCGCAGAGGGCAATTCCGTTATTTGGTTGCAACGGATGTTGCAGCTCGAGGCATTGATATTACGAATATTACGCATGTCATCAACTTTGATATTCCGCTGGAGAAGGAAAGTTATGTTCATCGTACGGGCAGAACGGGACGGGCTGGCAAAACGGGTAAAGCGATCACCTTCGCAGCATCTAAGGATGCAAGGCGCCTAGCTGAAATAGAAGGCTACATCGGATTTAGCATTAACAAAGCGAAGGCGCCATCCGAAGAAGCGGTTGACCTTCGCAGAGAAGATTTTGAACAGAAGCTCAATATTGGTCCTGTTCTCAAAAAAGACAAGCGCGAGCAGCTGAACAAGCAGATTATGAAGCTTAACTTTAACGGCGGCAAGAAAAAGAAGCTTAGAGCGGTCGATTTTGTCGGAACCATTGCCAAAATAGAAGGCGTGTCCGTGGAAGATATTGGTATTATTACGATTTTGGATAATGTTACCGATGTTGAAATTTTGAATGGCAAAGGCTCGCTAGTGCTGGAGGTTATGCGAAATACGACAGTGAAGGGCAAGCAGCTGAAGGTTCGCAGAGGGAATAAGTCTTAACTAACAGAGCGGATTCAAACTAGGGAAATAAAGCGGAATCCTCCATGAAACAAGATAGGGGGATCATCGTGGAAAGCTTCATCTATCAGAATGTATTGCTGGTCGTGGCAGCTATCGTGCTGATTGCCTTGCTGTCCATCGTATATGCAAGCTGGCGGAACGGGATATCGCCTATGCCTTCCTCAGCGCCGGTACGGCGCGTTGTAGTTGATGAGATCAGACGGCTGCAAAGCCGCGGCGTTATGGTGGAGGCGGGCTCTGGCTGGGGTACGCTCGCGCTTCAAGCGGGGAGAACCAGCAGAAACCTGCGAATCATCGGGATCGAAAATTCAGTTATCCCCATGTGGATATCTTTTATGGCTGCGAAACTCGAAAATCGAACGAATGTATCGTTTAAAAAGGGCGACTTGTACACATATTCGTACCGGGATGTGGATATGGTTGTGTGTTACCTCTATCCGGGCGCGATGCGGCGTTTAGGTCTTATTTTTCACGAGCAATTAAAGCCGGGTGCACATGTCATAAGCGTATGTTTTGCGCTGCCGGACTGGGAGCCTGAGCGTACTCTTATTTGCCGTGATATGTATCGGACGAAGGTATATGTATACAAGGTAAAGTAAACATCATAGAAGGAGGAGCAAATGATGGAGATGGAATTGAAGGAGCAATTTGGCCGCATCGATATTTATTTATTTGATCAGCTGCTAAAGGGATCACTGACAAAGGATATGCGCATTCTTGATGCAGGCTGCGGCTCAGGGAGAAACCTAACGTATTTGCTTCGCAGCGGCTATGACGTATTTGCAATCGATCGATCAGAGACGGCTATTCAAGAGTTGCAGCGGTTAGCGGACTTGATAGCTCCTAAATGGGCGAAAGAGCAGGCACGCGTGGAAGCGGTAGAGCAGATGAGCTTCGCCGATGCCAGCTTTGACTTTATTATTAGCAGCGCGGTTCTGCATTTTGCCGATAATGAGGAGCATTTTGATCAAATGGTTGACGAGCTCTGGCGCGTGCTTAAGCCAGGCGGGAAGCTGTTCGCTAGGTTGGCCTCCTCCATTGGCATGGAGTCCCGTATGCAGCCGCTTGGTGAAGGACAATATCTGCTTCCTGACGGAAGCAGACGTTTTCTGGTTACGGAGGAAAAACTGCTTGGAATGACGGCAAAGCTGAGCGGGCATTTATTCGAGCCGCTCAAAACCGTTATCGTGGCAGACAAACGCTGCATGACTACTTGGTGTGTAGAAAAATCAGGCTAACACGCTTGATTACAAATGAAGCCACCAAATACCAGCGCATTCGGGCAGGTGGACGAGCTTGTCCCGCGCTACCCTGTCTGCTAATTCATCACTAAAGAAGAAACGTGTTAATTGCTCCGCTTGTTCCACATTGTCAAAGGCATAATCCGTTCGTACCCATTTGTGCGAGAAACCATAATCCTGCTCGAGTGCAGCGTAATATTTTTTCAAAAAGTCAGGCGGGTTTGGTGTTTCGAAGCCAGTGCCCATCGTCTCGAAAATAATAATGGTTCCGTTACCGCGGAGCACACGTTTCATTTCGCTCATAACCTGCCGTATGTTCTGCTCCCAGTTCGGTAGATTATCGCTGCCTAAGTAACAAATACTCCAGCCGGAAACGATGAGATCCGCGCTTTGGCTCGCAAGAGGCAGCTCGCGATGATCAGCAGCCTGCGTTCTCCAATTCGTATAGCCAGCAGAACGTAATCGTTCTGCCGCTACGTGCAGCATAGGTTCGTACGCATCAAGCGCAACAATCGTTTTGGCCTGATCGGCTAGTACGGCAGTCAGTCTGCCGGAGCCGGCACCAAGATCTACAATATCCAATCCTCTAATTGGTCTAATCTCTTCGATCCAATGCTGCACGCTCGGCTGCTTCGCGATTAATTCATGATAACGCGCCGCTTCCTCCTTATAAATAACATCATGGTCTGGCATTGCAATTCCTCCTCAGTAGGGTTCAAAATGATTCCTCCCTAGCTTAAAGGTATACGTAACGGAAAGGTCAATAGCCATGTTCTAAACGGTTCACGTGCGACCAAGCTTCTATTCAGCAGTCACAAATGTATATTCACTTAGGTTATGGATTACGTCATCATTTATGGCAATATCCAGCTGCTTCAACGCGAGTAAAACAGAGCCGACTACAGGCGGGAATTTAGGCTGAACAACGGTGTAGCGCTTGTTGTTTCCTTGCCGAAGCTGCTCGCCCAGCTCGCGAATAAAATAAGGGCTGTTTGCAACGCTGCCTGTGAAGGTAACAGCAACCTCATCACTATAGAAGGAGGCAGCAATCATTTCGATGCCTACCTTGATTTGATCGATGGCACGGCTGCACACGCGGATAGCGAGAGAGCTACCACGTTCGGCGGCTTCAGTAACCGCAGGAGCGAACTTCCCAAACTGCTTGTCTCGTGCACGGCGATCATCCACAAAGCCTTTTTTGGCTATATCAGCAAGCTGCTGGGCCGTTGGAACATCCCAATGAACAAGCATGGCTTCGCAAAGCTCACGGTCTGTATCATCACAATTGCCAGCCAGCATCTCATATACAGCATCATAGGCAACAAATCTCGCTGCGCTAGCTGCATAATGGTGAAAATCATAGTTGCGAATCAATTGTCCGTCGTCCGTCATGCCTACGATAATCGAGCCCGTTCCAGCGATAACGACGATGCCTTGTTCGCCCATTAATGCGCCTCTATGAGCCGAGACCGCATCGTTTACATGCCACATCGGGCAGGTAAGTCCCGGAAGTTTTGTTAATGTCTGAATCCATTCGAGGTCAGATGGCGAATCGAAGCCTGCAATGCCGGCAACCAGCGCCAGCGCATGTTCAGGAGTTCGGCCAGCTTGCTGCAGTGCTTGGGCTATAGCTCCTTGCACATTTTCAGCTGCCCTCTCGTCTTTGTAAATAGAGGCGGAGCCTCGTTCCAAATAAGAAAGCACATGTCCTCTATGGCTGCAAACCATGACGCGGGTATGAGTCCCGCCGCCGTCTATTCCAATTACAACCTGCTCTTCTTGCAAATGCATAGGCAACTCTCCTATTCGTAGTGGCTTGTGAGGCGTCGAACGAACGCTTGGTCAAACTATCGCATTATTTTACCTCAATTTACCATATAGAGGAAGTGGCGGATTACAAAAAGTGAGAATGGCTTGTTTAATACGCAGCGATAGCCTCGTTGTTTATATTGCGTTTAAACAGGCAAGGTAAAGTAGGAACTGTAGTGGAGAGAATAGAGAGATACAGGAGTGATACTGATGAAAAATAAAAATAGCAACGTCAAGCGATTCATAGGGCTGATTATGGAGACGAATCCCCCGAAGATGATGCTGTCTATTGCGGTTATTTTGAGCGTCATTACGACGCTAGTTAGCTTGACCATACCCCTATTCACGAAAAATATGGTTAATGGCTTCTCGCTGGGGTCATTGAGCACGGGGCAAATTGTCTGGATGGCGGCTGCCTTTATCGCGCAGGTTGTGTCTGGAGGCGTGTCTGTTTACCTGCTGCATTACAGCGGCAATAAGATCGTCTCGTCTATCCGAGAGCGGTTATGGAGCAAGCTGCTGCGCTTGCCAGTCCCGTATTATGACAACAAATCCTCCGGCGATACGATTAGTCGGCTGACTAATGATACAGCGCTGCTAAAGGGTCTTATTACGGAGCATGTAACTGGTTTTTTCACAGGCATTTTGTCCATTATCGGTGCATTGTCGATTCTTTTCTATATGAATTGGCAGATGACGCTTATCATGTTAACCGTCTTCCCTTTGGCCGCACTCATTATGGTGCCGATTGGACGGAAAATGTACAGCATATCCAAATCCACGCAGGCGGAGAACGCAAGATTTACTTCCGTCGTAAATCGTGTGGTGTCGGAGATTCGGCTGGTCAAAGCATCCGGCTCCGAGCCTGCTGAATATGAGCAAGGACGCGTCGGCATTCAGAATTTGTTTGGTTTTGGTTTAAAGGAAGCACGCATGCAGGCGCTTATTTCGCCAATCGTCACTTTTATCATCTTATTGCTGCTGGTATGCTTAATCGGCTTTGGCGGTGTTCAAGTATCATCAGGTAAGATGACTGCGGGTGAATTAGTCGCCTTTATTATGTACCTGTTCCAAATCATGCTGCCGATCACGCAGATCTCACAATTTTTTACGCAATTTCAGAAGGCAATGGGCGCGACGGACAGCATTATTGGTATATTAGAATCCGATGAAGAAGATCAAGATAATGGCAAGGAAGTAACCCAGATGGACCAAACCTTGCAGGTGGAAAATGTATCATTTGCCTATAAGCCCGATGAGCCGATCCTGCGGGATGTGAGCCTGACGATTGAAGCGGGCAAAGTAACGGCACTGGTCGGCCCGAGCGGCAGCGGCAAAACGACGCTGTTCTCGCTGCTGGAGAGGTTCTACGACCCGACATCCGGGGCGATTAGGCTTGGCGGAACGGACATCCGAGACGCGTCTCTGCGTTCATGGCGCAGCCAGATTGGCTACGTTTCGCAGGAGAGCCCGATTATCGCAGGCACGATCAAAGACAATTTATGCTACGGTCTGACGCATGAGGTGACGCAGCAGGAAATCGAGCAGGCTGCACGAATGGCTTATGCAGATGGTTTTATTGATGCATTGCCTGAGGGCTATGAGACCGAGGTTGGCGAGCGCGGCATTAAGCTATCGGGTGGGCAGCGGCAGCGGATTGCCATTGCAAGGGCGCTGCTGCGTGATCCGCATATCCTTATGCTCGACGAAGCGACGTCTAATCTCGACAGCAAGTCAGAAGAAGTGGTGCAGGACGCGCTGAAAAATCTAATGATTGGACGGACGACTGTCGTTATTGCCCATCGCTTGTCGACGGTTGTTGATGCGGATTCGATCGTCTTCCTAGAGAAAGGCGTCATTACCGGGGTAGGAACGCATGATCAATTATATGCTAGCCATACCATGTATCGAGAATTCGCTAATGGACAGCTTCGAGTGAATAAAACGGCTTCTTAAGTAAGCAGAGAAGAGGGTGGAGAAATGGGCTATGTGCTGATTGTAGACGATGATCCGCATATTCGTGAGCTGGTTCGGGTTATTTTGGAGAAAGAGGCTTTAAGCGTGCAGGAGGCTCCGGATGGGCAATCGGCGCTTGCTCAAATGGAAGCCTCTCCGGCAGATATGGTCATATTGGATATTATGATGCCGAATATGGACGGCTGGGAGCTGTGCCGTGAGCTGCGGGAGCAGTACGATATTCCGCTGCTCATGCTGACGGCCAAAGGAGAAATGGGCGATAAGGTGCGAGGGTTCCACCTCGGAACAGACGATTATTTAGTAAAGCCGTTTGATCCCGCCGAGCTGACTGTCAGAGTTAAAGCGCTATTGAAGCGTTACCGAATCGCAGTGTCGCAGCAGGTTTCCGTAGCGGAGATCATGCTCGATCGGCAGACTTATGAAGTGAAGATTCATTCGGATTATACGACGCTTCCTCCGAAGGAATTTGAGCTGCTGTTCAAGCTCGTTAGCCATCTAGGCCGTACATTGACGCGCAACCAACTGATCGAAGCGATTTGGGGCTATGATTTTGACGGCAACGAACGAACGCTGGATGTGCACATCAACCGGCTGCGTGAGCGTTTTGTCGCTTGGGAGGTATCGATTAAGATCAGTACGATTCGTGGACTCGGTTATCGGCTGGAGGTACTTCAATGAATCGTAAAATGTCAAAATGGGAAGTTTCACTGCGCGTTGTAGGAGCTACGGCGATGGTATTCCTACTGAGCGGAAGTGCCTTCTCGCTGGCCTATTGGTTGACGAAGTGGTTTTACACGAGGCATGAGGTCCGCTTTCCTGAATATATAGTGCAGCTGGTAAACTGGGGACTAGGCATTTTATTTATCATTGTGCTTTTCGCTATCGTTAATTTGGTGATACGACCGAAGCAGAGGGAAGTTTGGGTTGAAATGATCGATGCGCTAAAACGAATGGCAAAGGGAGATTTCAACGTGGCCTTGGATCGCGACAAGAAATTTCATGGCCAATTCGGGGACGTTATTCAGTCCATCAACGATATGGCCCATGACCTGAAGCAGGTAGAGCTGCTTCGCCAGGAATTTATTTCTAACGTATCGCATGAAATTCAATCGCCTCTGACCTCGATACGCGGATTTGCGAGCACGCTGCAGCGCGAGGACCTTAGCCCTGAGGAGCAGCGACATTACTTATCGATTATTGAGCAGGAAACGACACGGTTGTCCAAAATAAGCGACAATCTGCTTAAGCTGACAACGCTCGAATCCGAGCAGCAGCAGCTGGACACGAAGCGATACAGGCTCGATGCGCAGCTTGAGAACATTGTGCTCGCTAGTGAGCCTCAGTGGCTGGACAAAGCACTTGAGCTTGAACTGGAGCTGGAGGAAGTAGAAATTGCGGCGAGCGAAGAGATGCTTAGTCAGGTTTGGGTAAACCTCTTTCATAATGCGATTAAATTTACACCTGCCAAAGGGAGCATTAAGATTGTGCTCCAGCGCATAGGCGATGAGGTCAAAGTAAAGATTACAGACACGGGAATTGGCATTTCTTCGGAGGATCAGCTCCGCATCTTTGAACGTTTCTATAAGGGTGACAAGCAGCGGACGAGAACGGCTGACGGCAGCGGATTAGGCTTGTCGATCGTCCATAAAATCGTTGAGCTGCACCACGGCAATATTCGTGTGGACAGCAGGTTGAATGAGGGTTCTTCTTTTGAGGTGACGCTGCCGATTACTTAGCAGCCAGCTATTCATAGAAAGTGCCTTGAAATGACAACGAGTCCTGATCTTCCATATATTACACTCGACTGTTTTGTTTCAAAATAGCCATATGAGGTTAATCATAACTATATTGAATGACAGAGAGGGGCAAAAAAATATGGGTCTATTATGGACATTAATCGTTGGCGGAGTAATTGGTTGGTTAGGTGGTTTGCTTGTTGGGCGCGACGTACCGGGAGGAATTATCGGCAACATCGTAGCTGGCTTCATCGGAGCTTGGTTAGGTACGCTAATTCTTGGCTCGTGGGGACCGACGATGGGTGGATTTGCTCTCATCCCGGCTATCATTGGAGCTGTTGTAGTCGTGCTGCTGTTAAGTGCAATCTTGCGAGGAACACGACGCGCGTAGTCTAATCTTTACGTAAACTTGATAAAACCGTTGTTGAAGTAGTAACGTATACTTCAATAGCGGTTTTTCTGCGTGTAGATAATGATACGGCAAGGGGAGAGGTTAAAAGGCATGCTCATATTCGTTAGTATCATTGCGGTAGTCATAGTTGTTGTGTATTTGGTCCTCCAGTATTACCCTGCTTTTGGGGCAGCACAATCAAAGGAGCGGCGGCAGCAGTTAAGCCGTTCGAACCAATATGGCCGTAAAAAATTTATAAATGCGATTCCTACAGCCATGGATACGACAACAAGCGAGAAGCTGAAGCTGCTCGCTCAATTTATGAAAGGCAATAAGATGGCTAGGCCAAGCAAAGTGCTAGTCATTGAGTCGATGAGTGAAGGATATGGTGACGGGCAGCATCAGCCTAAGCTGACATGGTTTGGCCATTCTGCAGCTTTGCTTGCAATTGATGGGAAAACACTGCTGCTTGATCCGATGTTCGGCAAAGCGCCGTCCCCGTTTCCGTTTATAGGCGGTAAAAGATTCAGCGATAAGCTGCCGTTTGAGATGGAGCAGCTTCCGATGATCGATGCAGTACTCATTTCACATGATCATTACGATCATTTGGACTATGGCTCGATTGTAAAGCTTAAGGATAAGGTGAGACGCTTTATTGTTCCGCTTGGTGTTGCGCCTCATTTGGTAAGATGGGGAGTAGATCCATCCCTTATAGAGGAGCATGATTGGTGGGATGAGTTTTCATATGAGGGGATTCAGCTCGCTTGTACGCCAGCAAGACATTTCTCGGGTAGAAGTCTGACGGATCGCGATGCAACGCTTTGGTGCTCTTGGGTAATACATGGCCGGGAGGCACGCATCTTCTTCAGCGGAGATAGCGGCTATGGTCCTCACTTTAAAGAAATTGGCGACAAATACGGACCCTTTGATCTCACATTAATGGAATGTGGACAGTATGATGAGCGCTGGGCAGCTATCCATATGATGCCGGAGGAAACGGTACAGGCTCACTTAGACGTACGCGGAAAGATTATGATTCCTATACACTGGGGTGCATTCACACTTGCCATGCATGATTGGACCGACCCTGTGGAGCGAGCGGTAAAGGCAGCTAAAGAGATGAAAACACGTATTTCAACTCCGAAAATAGGAGAGACCGTATTTCTTCAAGCGGCTGAGTATCCGTCCTCTGCGTGGTGGCGTTAGCTTATATATTTATAGCTGAAAAGCTTATAAAACATAGCAGGGGCTGTCTTCAAAGGTCTATACACCTTTAGAGACAGCCCCTGCTGTTATTATTTGATGCCTGAGATCGCGTAGTTCTCGATAATATGCTTCTGGAAGAAGATAAAGATGATGATGATAGGTACAACCATAAATGTTGATCCAGCCATCTGAAGCGCATAGTTGCCGCCGTATTGTCCTTTGAGCAATGACAGACCAACGGATAGAGTGTAAAGCTTCTCATCGTTCGCAATAATAAGCGGCCAAAGGAAGCTGTTCCATCCGCCAATAAAGGCTAATATGCCTTGTACCGCAAGTATCGGCTTTGAAATAGGAAGCACGATTTGCATGAACGTCCGGAATTCACTTGCACCGTCAAGACGGGTTGCTTCCAGCAGCTCATCCGGAATGGTAGCCATGAACTGACGGAACAGGAATATACCGAAGGCGCCGACAAGTCCGGGCAGAACGATACCGATCATCGTATTCGTCAGATGCATTTCATTTAGGATCAGATAAACCGGAATCATCGTCACTTGACCAGGAATCATCATCGTAGCAAGTACGATATAGAACAAGTTATTACTGCCTTTGAATTTGTACTTCGCGAAGCCGAAACCAGCCATCGCATTCAGGAATAAGCCAATAAAGGAGAAGAAAACGATAATGAGCGTATTTTTCAAATAAACGCCAAAGTTCATATTCTCAAACAAGTTCTTGAAATTTTCCGTCGTGAAGCGTTCAGGCAGTAAGGTAGGCGGGATATTCTGTATCTCGCTCTCTGGTTTAAAGGAAGAAAGGATCATCCATACGAAAGGAAGGATGACCAATACCCCGCCGACCGCGAGGCATATGCCTAGTATCCACTTGAGCGCTTTTTCGCCTTTTGAGGCGCTTGACGCTTTTGCTTGCGAACTCATCCATTACACCTCCGTTTGGATTATAAATCCGTTTCTTTATTTTGAAATCTGAATTGTACGAGCGTAATAATAATGATTGCGATGAACAGGACAAATGATCCTGCTGCTGCGTATCCGAAGTTGCTAAGCTGGAAGCCGTTCCGATAAATAAACAGGGCCACAGATGTTGTGCTGTCGAGTGGACCACCGTCGGTCATAATGAATGGCTCTTCGAAAAATTGCAGCCAACCGATCATGGTAGTGATCGATACGAAGAAGATCGCGAAGCGCAGCATTGGAATCGTGATGTAAGTCAATTGTTTCCATGTGCTGGCACCGTCGAGCTGAGCCGCCTCGTAATAAGACTTCGGAATACCTTGAAGCGCGGCAATGAAGATGATCATATTGAGGCCGATCCCTCTCCATACCGCCATCAGAATAAGCGATATTTTAGCCATGACTGGATCTTGAAGCCATGGAACCGTAGGCAGATTAATCGAATCAAGAATATAGTTGAGCAGACCGAAAGCCGGATTGTAAAGGAAACCCCATACAACAGCAACGGCAACAACGTTTGTAACCGATGGCATATAGTAGACGACGCGGAAAGCTTTAAATGCACGGTTTGCGCCGAAATTAATCATGATCGCAATAGCAAGTGAACATAAGATAACAAGTGGAACACCGATGATTACGTAGAACAACGTATTAAGTATGGCTTTTACGAAAATTGGATCAGCCAGCACGTCTACATAGTTTTTGAATCCGACGAATGAAATATTGGACCAGTCAGCAAGGCCTGCCAAGTCCATGTCCGTAAAGCTTATTATTAAGGCTACAAGGATCGGCAATAACGAAAATAAGGTAAGCAAAATAAGCGTTGGAGCGATAAAGAAATACGGTGCCTTACTCTGAGAGATGCCTTTCATAAACGACCCTTCCTTTGCTATGAGCGCCTGGCTTTATCCATTTCTAATGGAACCGGCAGCGGCTCTGTTCCAGAACCGCTGCCGGCGATGGCGATCATTATTTATTCAAGATTTGTTCAGCTTTGGCGTTGAAGCTGTCAAGTTCTTTCTTAATGTCAGCGTTGCCGCGGTAAATTCTCTCGAACGTCGAGAGAACGTTTTGAGCAATTTCTTCCCATGGCTTGATAAGCGGCATAGGCTCCGAGCTGTTCAACTGCTCACCGATAACTTTTACATTAGGATCTGTAGTCAAAGCTTCGTTCTCCCATGCTTTTTTCGTGGAAGGAAGCGAGTTTGTCAGTTCCAGCCATTTCAGCTGTGTCTCAGGCTTGCTCATGTAAGCTAGGAATTTCAAGGCTTCTTCTTTGTGCGTTGTATGTTGAAAAATAGACAAGTTAGAGCCGCCTAGAGAAGAAAGGTTGTTCTTTTTCTTAGGAAGTACAGCTGTTGCCCATTTGCCTGCAAGCTCAGGCGCTTGGTCATTGATTAGTTTAATCATCCAAGGTCCGCTGATGAACATTGGCGAGATACCTTCGCCCTTAAATGCAGGGATAATATCCATGCCTAGATCAATCGGTGCAGAGCCGTCTTTGAAGAAGCTGTCCAAATATTCAACGGCTTCAACAAATTCTGGTTGGTTGAATTGTGGTTTGTTGTTCTCGATAAGTTTCGAGCCGTTTTGACGTGCGAACATGAATAGAAGCGATTGTTCTTTGACATCAAGGCTGATGCCGTATTTGTTTTTGCCGCGAGCTTTAAGCTTTGTTGCAGCATCTTTAAGCTCATCCCATGTTTGCGGAGCTTTGTCGTAGCCTACTTCTTTCAGTAGATCTGTACGGTAGTAAAGCACGCGAGTGTCGATGTACCAAGGCACGCCTACAGTTGCACCATCATATTTAGTCGTTGATACCGATCCTGGGTAGAAGTTCGCTTCAGCAAGTTCAGGATATTCAGTTACGTAAGGAGTGATATCCATAAGCGCTTTAGCGGATGCGAATTCAGGAATCCAAGTTGTTCCCATTTGAAGGACGTCTGGACCTTTTTTGGAAGCGACAGCCGTCAATAGCTTGTCATGTGCCGTATCCCAAGGAAGTGCTTGTACATTGACCTTAATGTTAGGGTTCTCAACCATGAATTGCTCTGCAATCTTCGGCAAGGATTTGGCTTCTTCACCCATGCCCCATACGTTGATGGTTACTTTATCGTTTGCTGCTCCTTCATTGCTATTGTTGCCTCCGCAAGCAGTGAGAGCGCCGATAAGCAGCATAGAGCTGGCTAGTGCAGTTGCTACTGATTTCTTAAACATTAATTATTCCTCCCGTGTGAATGATTGTTATCTGTACTATGCTGTGAATCCGTGCAAGTTATGCACGCAGGCGGCTGTTGTGTACCATATATATAAGCCTAAGCTGAGTGTTGAGGAGCAGGTAAATGTTTCATTTCCTGCCGCAGCAAAAACGTTCGCCACAATTGTATTGAAATACTGTTGAATGTGGTGAAACGTTTCTATAAACAAAATATATTACCGTTTACAACTTTAGAACCTGACCTGCTTATTGATTCGAAACGTTTCGACATCATTATAGATCAAAGTTTTAACGGGTTCAAGCGTTTTTTTATTTCAGGAAAATAGTCTCATATTAGTAATATAAACGTTTCTATTAAAGATGAAACAGCAATTGACGACTCTTTTTGAATTGTTTATAATCCAAATTAGGAATCAATAGAAACGTTTCGATTGTTAAAAATATTGGCCATAAGACATAAGCGTGGTAAAGACAGAAGGACCTGTAAACATTAACGATAAGAACGATAAATTTGATTGGCTATTACGAGGAGGAACACGGATATGGAAAAGCAACCTGCGGCTCTTCTAAAGCTCATGACGCTTGAGGAGAAGATCGGGCAGCTGCTGCAGCTGGCGACGCCATTCTTTGAAGGCGCGGATGGACAAATTACCGGACCGATGGCTGAAATGGGCGTAACGGAAGAAACGGTTCGGGGTACAGGCTCCGTGCTTGGCTTAACAGGAGCGAGGGAAGTCATTAACATACAGAAGCAGCATTTGGCGAACAACCGCTTAGGCATTCCGCTTCTAGTGATGGCGGATATCGTCCATGGCTACAAAACGATCTTTCCTGTACCGCTGGCAATCGGCTGCTCATGGGATATGGAGCTGGCGGAACAAAGTGCCGAGATCGCTGCTAAGGAAGCTGCTGCGGCAGGCGTACACGTTACGTTCGCTCCGATGGTCGATCTCGTAAGGGACCCAAGATGGGGCCGAGTCATGGAATCGACAGGCGAGGATCCGTATTTGAACAGTGAATTCGCCAGAGCCTTCGTAAGAGGTTTCCAAGGAAAAGACCTTGCAAATGATATTAACCGCGTGGCAGCATGCGTAAAACACTTTGCCGCATATGGAGCTGCAGAAGGCGGACGCGACTATAACACGGTTGATCTGTCTGAGCGTCAGCTTCGCGAGTTTTATTTGCCTGCTTATAAAGCGGCGCTGGATGAAGGCTGCGAAATGGTCATGACGGCATTCAATACAGTGGATGGCATTCCAGCTTCAGGTAACAAGTGGCTGATGCGTGATCTTCTTCGCGGCGAATGGGCGTTTGACGGTGTGCTGATCTCCGATTGGGGCGCAGTAAAAGAGCTGATTCCGCACGGTGTTGCAGCGGATGAGTCGGAAGCGGCAATGAAGGCGATCAAAGCCGGCGTTGATATTGAAATGATGACGACCTGTTACACGGATCATTTGCAGCGGCTTGTTGAGGAGAATGAAATCGATGTTGCTTTGATCGACGAAGCTGTACTTCGCATTCTGGAGCTGAAGCAGAAGCTGGGATTGTTCGATCAACCGTATCGTGGTGCGAATGAAGAGCGTGAGCAGGAAATTGTAGGCTCAGCAGCACATCGCAAGGCTGCGCGTGAGCTGGCTCTTAAATCCTGTGTCCTCGTAAAAAATGATGGGGTTCTTCCGCTTGATCGCGAGCAGAAAATTGCGTTGATTGGTCCTTTCGCGGCTAGCGGCGATATTCTTGGACCTTGGTCTTGGCTTGGCTCCAAGGAAGAGGCGGTACAACTGGCAGCAGGCATCGCAAGCAAAGTAGATGCATCATTGTTGTCTGTGACAGAAGGCTGCGGTATTGAAGACGCAACGGATGAGCAGTGGCAAGCGGCATATGCTGCAGCTGAAGATGCAGATATCGTGGTGCTTGCTTTAGGTGAGCATTCGGATATGAGCGGAGAAGCGGCTAGCCGGTCGAATATTAGATTGCCGCAGGTACAGCTTGAGCTAATCGCTAAGCTGAAACAGCTGGGCAAGCCGATGGTGACTGTCCTATTCAACGGACGACCGCTTGATCTGCACGGTGTAATTGATCAATCGGATGCCGTATTAGAGGCGTGGTTCCCAGGTACGGAAGGCGGCGCTGCCATTGCGGAATTATTGTTCGGCGAGTCGGAACCGACTGGAAGACTATCGATGTCGTTCCCTCATTCCGTAGGCCAAGTACCGGTTTATTATAACCGGTTCAATACGGGAAGGCCGCAGGGCGCACCTGATGCGCAGGTGAAATACGTATCTCAATACTTGGATGTTCCGAATGAGCCGCTGTTGCCGTTTGGTTATGGGCTTGGTTATACAACCTTTACCTACAGCGGAGCGAAGATGGCGATAGATTCGATGAGTGCTTCTAAACCATTGCATGTAAACATCACAGTAACGAACACTGGGGCTCGCGCTGGCGAGGAAACCGTACAGCTGTATGTACGCGATATGGCGGGGGATGTTGTTCGTCCTCTGCAAGAGTTAAAGGCATTCCGCAAGGTGATGCTGCAGCCTGGAGAAAGCAAAGAGGTCTCGTTTACGCTGGAGGAAAAACAGCTGCGTTATTATCATGCTGATCTGACCTTCACAAGCGACCCTGGTGACTTTGAACTGTACATTGGGCCAAACAGCCGCGATGTAGAAACGCTTAAATTCAAACTAAGCAAATAGGAAGGCAGTGAGAAGAAAATGGAAGCTATAGTGAATGCGTTGAACGCGATGAATAAATTGCAAATAAAAGCAGGAGAGCTGACGTTTGATTTTTTAAGCAGCGGAGACCTTGCGCAAGCTGTCCATAAAGGAACGATGCTGAATCAAGTGGTGTCGAACAATGTAGATGGCTCGCTTAACAATCTTTACTTGCGCATGCATACCGAAGAAGGGATTTCTTATGAGCCTTTGCTTGGGATTCATTCATCAAGCCGCATGTCAGCGGTGGATGGTCGTCTGCTATGGGAGGGGACTGCATTTGACGGCATCGCCTATCGCGTAGTCTTCACATTAACGAACCATGGCATCTGGTTCTGGGATGTGACCGCTCATTCGCTAGGAAAAGAAGCGAAGATCGACATCATTTACGGACAAGACATTGGACTCGCGGATATTGGCGCAGTGCGGTCGAACGAAGCATACATGTCGCAGTACGTTGACCATAAGGCTTTTAAAGATGAGAAGCTGGGTTATGTTCTTTGCTTCCGCCAGAATCAGCCGATGCAAGGATCATTTCCTTACATGCAGCATGGTGCGCTAACAGGAGCAGCCAGCTACTCAACGGACGGATTCCAATTCTTTGGCCTTAGCTACAAAGAAACGGACGTACCGGAAGCGCTTGGCAAGGCTGAACTAGCGAATGAGGTTTACCAATATGAATTCACTTATGCGGCGCTTCAAGCTGAGCCTGTCTTGTTGAAGGATAAAGCTCGTTTTGTATTTTACGGCATGTTCAAGGCCGATCATCCATCAGCTGTGAGTGAAATAGAATTCAGCGCAGAAGTTCAGAAGGCTTGGGAAGAAGTTGAGCGTTCGAATGAGACCGACTTCGCTGCGGCGGCAACACCTGTAGCTAAGTCTGAGGTTGCAAATGCGATTGGAACGCCAGTACGCACGGCATCAATGACGATGGAGGAAGTTAACGCTTATTTCCCTAACCGTCATCAGGAGGAATGGCAAGACGGCAAGCTGCTGTCTTTCTTTACAGAGAGCCATGAGCATGTTGTGCTTAAGGAGAAGGAGCTGCTAGTTGAGCGTCCGCACGGTCATATTCTTATGTCTGGCGGCAATGACCGCATGACAGAGGATGTTATGACGACAACTTCCTATATGTACGGTATTTTCAACTCACAATTGCTAGTAGGCAATACGAGCTTCCACAAGCTGTTTACGAATGCCCGCAATGCGCTCAATAATTTGAAGACATCTGGACAACGTATTTATGTCGAGTTGGAAGGTTCATACCGCCTTCTTACTATGCCTTCGATGTTTGAGATCGGCTTCAACTATGCTCGTTGGTTCTATAAAACAGCAGATGACACAATCATTATTACAAATTATACAACGGTTGATTCGCCTGAGGTCCGCCTTCACCTTCGTTCGGTAAATGGACAGGCTTACCGCTATTTAGTTACGAATCAAGTATCCATGAATAACAATGAATACGAGCTTCCGTTCCATATGGAGCTGGAGGACGGCGTATTTACTTTCAAGGCTGACCAAGCATCCATAAGCGCTCCGATTTTCCCTAATCTGCAATATCGGATGTTCGTGAGCGGGGCAGACATGACTGCAGGAGATGAAAGCTTGATTGTTAGCGGTACGGCATCAGGCTCAGCATCACTTGTGGTGATGCAGCTTGGCCAAAGTGCGGAATGGACAGTTACAATGCAAGGTCTCTTGCATGGCGAGGCATTGCCGCAGTCAGAGCGGAAGGCAGAGCTTGAAATCGAGCGCTACCGTGAGTTTTTCCGTCATGTGATGAATGGCTTCCGCTTATCCGCTGACGGTGCTGAAGCAGCTTCAGCTGAGCTGGATAAAGTGAATGCATTGGCATGGTGGTACACGCACAATATGCTCGTTCACTACTCTGTGCCACATGGCTTGGAGCAATACGGCGGTGCAGCATGGGGAACGCGCGACGTTTGCCAAGGACCGACTGAGTATTTCATGGCAATGAACAAATACGAGCAAGTAGCTGAAATCTTGAAGACCGTTTATTCCCATCAATACGAGGATGACGGCAATTGGCCGCAATGGTTCATGTTCGATAAGTATTTCCACATTCAGCAAGAAGAAAGCCATGGCGATATTATTGTTTGGCCGCTGAAGGTGCTTGGCGACTACTTGGCAGCAACAAAGGACTATAGCATTTTGCAGGAGCGTGTTCCTTATACGGTCCGTCATAAAGGCGAATTCACGACAGAATCTTCGACGCTGCTTGACCACGCGATGAAGGAAATTGCCTATATGAAGAGCCACTTCCTGCACGACACGCATTTGTCTTCCTATGGCGACGGAGATTGGGATGATACGCTGCAGCCGGCTAATGCACAGCTTAAGCAATATATGGTCAGCAGCTGGACAGTAGCGCTTACGTATCAGGTTATCGCACAGTTTGGCCGCGTGCTGGAGGAAGTTGATGCTGTTCAGGCAGCCGAGCTTAAGGAGCTGGCATCAGCTATTCAAGAGGACTTTAACCAGTATATGCTGCAACAGGATGTCATTCCTGGCTTTGTATACATGGAGGAGCCGGGCGATGCGAAGCTGATGCTTCACCCGACTGACACAACTACAGGCATTCAATACCGCTTGCTTCCAATGACACGCAGTATGATTAGCGAATTGCTTACGGAAGAGCAAGCAGCTCAGCATTACCGTGTTATTAAAGAGCAGCTGTATTGCCCGGATGGCGTACGGCTGATGAACCGTCCTGCACAATATGCAGGCGGCGTAAGCACTAACTTTAAGCGGGCAGAGCAGGCATCCAATTTCGGCCGGGAAGTCGGCCTGCAATATGTTCATGCTCATATTCGTTATGTTGAAGCCATGGCGAAACTGGGCAAGACGGATGAAGTATGGCAAGGTCTACTCATGATTAATCCGGTTGGATTGCGTGATGTTGTTCCTAATGCAGAGCTGCGTCAAAGCAACTCTTACTTCAGCAGCTCCGACGGCAAGTTCAACAACCGTTATGAGGCGCAAGAGCGTTTCGGTGAGCTTCGTGAAGGAACTGTGCCTGTTAAGGGCGGCTGGAGAATTTATTCGAGCGGTCCCGGAATCTATATGAACCAATTGATTTCGAATGCCCTTGGTATCCGTCAGTCGGAAGGCAATCTGGTTATCGATCCGATTTTGCCAGCTAAGCTGGATGGCATGCAATTCGAATTCATGTGGAACGGCCTGCCGATTACTTTTGTTTATCGCCTTAGCGATGCGGGCCAGGTAACGAAGGTCATCATTAACGGTAAGGAAGCGGAAGGGAAGCCTTCAGCTAACCGTTATCGTGTAGGTGGAGTACAAATTTCCGAAGAACAATTGAAAGCTAATCTTCATTCGGACTCGAACCGAATCGAAATATTTATGTAAGAAGCAGACTGGCGGTCTCCAAGAACCGCCAGTCTTTGTGATATAGTGAAGGAACAATGAAAGATAGGAGCGAATGCTGTGGTTAGTATTAAGGATATCGCTAAACAAGCGGGGGTCTCGATCTCGACGGTATCTTACGCGCTTAACGGCAGCCCCAAGGTGACGGATGAGACGACAGCAAGAATATTGGCTGTTGCCAAGGAATTAAACTACATCCCGAACGCTGCTGCAAGGTCGCTCAAGACGAGGGAAACAAAAATTATCGGTGTCTTTCTTACCGACTTCAGCGGCGCATTCTACGGCGATCTCTTGCAAGGAACAAAGGAGATTTTATCGGAAAAGGGCTATGATCTGATCGTGTGCAGCGGTAAGCAATCTCATCGGATGCTGCCCGAGCGAATGATCGATGGTGCGATTATACTGGACGAGACGTTTGGCAGCACAGAGCTGCTGAGCTACGCGGAGCGCGGGCATAAGCTGGTCGTGCTGGATCGTGAACTGCAGCATTCGAACATCAATCAAGTGCTGCTCGATAACAAAGCAGGGGCGAGGCTGGCAGCCGAATATTTGATCGAGCAAGGCCATCGGACTCTTTATGTAGTGACTGGCCCTAGCGGCTCTTATGATTCAAGGCAGAGGCTGCAAGCTGTTACGCAAGCGGTGGAACGATCCGCTGGCGTTAAGCTGACTGTAATTGAAGGAGATTTTAATAAATCGGCTGGAGAGCAGGCTGCAGCGACAATTATAGCTGAGAACAGCGGCACGGCTGCGGCAGTGTTTTGCTTCAACGATGAGATGGCTATCGGTATGTTCAATTATTTGGCGGCGCATCATCCTGATATTCGGATTGGTGAACATATTCATATCGTTGGGTTTGATAATATGGAGCTGGCTTCTTACACTCAGCCGCGCTTATCTACAATTGATTATTCCAAGCGCAAATGGGGGGCTCTTGCTGCCGAGCAGCTGATCAAGTTGATCAGTGGCGACGAAGTAGAGCATGAACGGATTTATGTTTCTCTTATTAAAGGCAATTCGGTCAGGCCGGCCAAAGAAAGCTAAATGGAAGCCATCGACGGCGGAACGGTTTGAGGTGAAATCTCAAGCCGTTCTATTTTTTGAGAAGCATGTCTGTTATCGTCGTTATCGTCGATTCAAAAAGATTCGACATAAGCGTTGACAACTGTTTCAAAATGTATTATCTTTAAGTCAAGATAAAACAATTAAAGATAAAACGGCGCAGAGGGGAGTGATCATCATGGCAAATCAAAAACAAAATGATTCATTAGATCTCTTCATTGCGCTGTCTAGAGCGAGCCAATGGGTGAATGCCCATGCGGATCGTGATATTCGTAAAAACGGCTTGAACCGCACGGAGTTTGGAGTGCTTGAATTGCTCTACCACCGCGGACCGCAGCCATTGCAGCAAATCGGTGAGAAAGTGCTTATGAGCAGCGGCAACATTACTTATGTCGTTGATAAGCTGGAGAAGAAGCAAATGGTACGCCGGAGAGCTTCGACTACGGATAGGCGCCTCATTTATGCAGAACTAACCGATGAAGGCAAACAATTTGTAGAGGATGTATTTCCTGCTCACGAAGATGCGATCAAGCAAGCGGTAAATGGGCTGACAACAGAAGAGAAGCAATTGGCAAGCAAGCTGCTTAAGAAGCTAGGAAAGTTTGCTCAGGAGCACTACAAGTAGCGGGTTTAACTAGCTGTAAAGGTGTAATCACGCGCGTGGGCGATTGTTGCATATCAATGATGGCTGTTATAAGGTAGCAGCGATCATTTATGCATGCCACATATCTTAAAATAGAGATTCTTTAAATAGTGGTAAAAGAAGATCTGTGATGCAAGCAGTATTTTAAACATTAAAAACAAATTGGAGGAGTTTACATTGAATATTGCTTTGGGATTATTGGTTGTTCGTGTCGTTGTAGGTCTGTTGTTCGTGGGGCATGGTGCACAAAAGCTGTTTGGCTGGTTTGGCGGTTATGGTCCAAAGGGAACAGGTGGCTGGATGGAGTCGATTGGCATTAAGCCAGGGGTTGCTATGGCTGTTGCCGCTGGATTGATGGAACTAATCGGCGGCCTATTATTCGTAGCTGGTCTGCTTACCCCTCTTGCTGCGGTATTGATCGTGCTTACTATGCTTGGTGCCATTGTGAAGGTGCATGCTCCTAACGGAATATGGGCAACCGCAAACGGTTATGAATATAATCTTGTTCTCGTAGCCATTGCTATAGGTATCGCGTTAACAGGCGCTGGTGAATATTCCATTGATGCATTAATTGGCTAATCAGAAGTGGAGTTAGTTACATTACTTTTCATATTCCTATAAAATAAGGAGTGTCATTACCATGACAAATCAAACAGCTGGTATCCACCATATAACCGCTTTTGTTAGAAACGCTCAGACGACGGCAGATTTTTATTCAGGCGTATTAGGTCTAAGGTTGATTAAGAAGACGATTAACTTTGATGCGCCAGAGGTTTATCATTTATATTTTGGAAATGAGATCGGAAGCCCAGGCACTATTATTACGTTTTTTCCTTGGGAGAATTCACGCAAAGGCAAAATTGGCGGGGGTCAGGTGGGTATAACCACTTATGTAGTTCCCGCAGGTGCACTTGGTTTTTGGAAAGAGCGTCTAGCTAAGCTTAATGTGGCTTTTGCTCAAACATCAAGATTTGGAGAGCAGTATCTGCAATTCGAAGATCCTGATGGCTTAAAGCTTGAGATCGTAGCTAGGGAGCAAGGAGCGGACAGTAAATGGTCGTTTGGCGGCGTTCCGGCGCAGCAAGCGATCAAGGGTTTTGGCGGTGCCGTATTATACACGACGGCTTCGGCTAAAACCGCGGAGCTCCTTGTTAACGTGATGGGACTGGAGAAAGTCGGGGAAGATGAAGGTTATGCTCGTTTTAAAGCAACAGGCGATCTGGGCAATTTAATTGACATCAATGTAGAGGATATGGAACACGGACATGGAGGAGCTGGCACCGTTCACCATATCGCTTGGCGGGCAAAAGACGACGCGGAGCACGCGCTATGGAGAAGCCACGTTGAGAGCCATGGCTTCCAGCCTACTAAGGTCGTGGATCGCCAATATTTTAACGCGATCTATTTCCGTGAAGCCGGCGGCATTTTATTCGAGATTGCTACAGATCCACCGGGCTTTGCTCGTGATGAAGAGCCGGAGCATCTCGGTGAAAAGCTGATGCTGCCGGGATGGTATGAGGAGCATCGTACGCAAATTGAGCAATTATTGTCACCGTTTGAAGTAAGAGTATTGGAGGAGGACAAATGATGAAACATATATTCAAACAAGGAACAGATGCAACTGCACCAGTACTGCTGCTCTTGCATGGAACGGGTGGTACCGAGCGGGATTTGCTCCCGCTTGCTGAGCTAGTTTCGCCTGCTTCGTCCGTGCTGAGTGTCAGAGGAAATGTGCTCGAGAATGGTATGCCGCGTTATTTCAGACGTCTTGCTGAAGGCGTATTTGATCTAGAGGACCTTAAATTCCGCACGCAGGAGCTTAATGATTTTTTAGATCAAGCCGCAGTCGAATATGGATTCGACCGCAATAATATCGTGGCGATCGGTTATTCCAATGGAGCTAATATCGCAGGCAGCCTATTGTTCCACTATCAAGGTACGCTTCGAGGAGCGATCTTGCATCACCCGATGGTGCCGATTCGGGATGTTGATCTGCCTGACCTAGCTGGCGTACCTTGCTTCATAGGTGCGGGCTCGAATGATCCGCTTTGCACGCCTCAGGAGACGGAGGAGCTGGACCGTTTGCTGCAAGCAGCGGGGGCTCCGGTTACGGTACATTGGGAAACATTTGGACATCAGCTAACGAGTTCAGAGGTAGCTGCCGCAGCGGCTTGGTTTAACGAAACCTTTAAAGGTTAATATAAAGCAAGCATTTCGCTTATGAAGGGGAGCCCATCATGTTATCGATTGATCCAACGAGTCAAAGTGTGCAGGACAATTATAAGCTGTTGATTGGCAGCATTGTGCCAAGACCCATTGCTTTTGTCACTACACTCTCAAGCGAAGGTGTACTGAATGCAGCCCCGTTCAGTTTCTTCAATATCGTTACCGCTAATCCGCCTATGGTTGCGGTATCTGTACAGCGCAAGCCGGGAGGTATCCAGAAGGATACCTCCCGAAATGCCATCGCCCAAGGCGAATTTGTTGTACATATTTCTGATGAGAGCTATATCGAAGCGATTAATATAACGGCAGCAGCTTTGCCTTCGGAAGAGAGTGAGGTTGCGCTTGCAGGCTTATCGGCTATCGCAAGCGACCTTGTGCGTGTGCCGGGTGTGGCTGAAGCGAGAATTCGTATGGAATGTGTACTTGATCAATCGTTATCGCTTGGCGGTACAGCGGATTCGCCAGCCTGTGATTTATTAATTGGCAGAGTTGTACGTTTCCATGTGGATGAGGCTTTGTACGAGAATGGACGTATTAACGCCGAGGCATTGAAGCCGGTGAGCCGGCTTGCTGGAAACGATTATGCGAAGCTAGGCGAGCAATTCACAATTGTACGGCCAACATAAACGTAATGTGCGGTAGAAAAATGCAGCTGCAGCTGCGGACAAGAAAAACGTCCGTGGCTGCTTTGCAAACCAATCTCCCCCGCTAACACAGCAAAAGCTGCCGAGTATAAATGTCGGCAGCTTTTTTGCTTAATCGTAAGCTTCAATTTTGATTAGATAATCTCACATGTCGGAAATCGGGTATGAGCCAATAAAATCTAGTATGGCGTCATTAACCAAAACCGGATTTTCTCTAAGCATATGAGGCCTGTGACTGCCGCCCTGAACGACGAGATATCGAGATCCATTAATCAGGGAACTCAATTGTTTTATCTTCGCTTCACCTACAAAGGGATCATTTTCACCAGTAATAAGCAAGGATGGACAACGAATGCTGCTTAGCTGCTCGCTCGTAAGCTGAGGATAGAGACGCCAATCGTTCGCAGACTGCCGCATATGTTCTTGCCAATTCCCTCGATGAGCTTCTTCATGCCTTTCAATCATTTGATTGATGGTCGCTTGCTGCCCCTGTTCCAAAAGCCACTCTGGCTCGAATTGCTCGACACCCGTTGGATCTGCAAACCCGCTA
Source organism: Paenibacillus sp. MCAF9 (assembly GCF_052114265.1). Classification (NCBI taxonomy): domain Bacteria; kingdom Bacillati; phylum Bacillota; class Bacilli; order Caryophanales; family Paenibacillaceae; genus Paenibacillus; species Paenibacillus sp. MCAF9. The sequence goes on along the minus strand of NZ_JBFREL010000039.1, from coordinate 748 downwards.
GTTCCTATGGTAGTTAAAGTAGCAACTCTTTCGGGATAATGAACAGCGCCATATAATCCAACATTCGCCCCCAAGCTGTAGCCGATCAAATGTGCTCTAGAAATGCCAAGCGCGTCCATAAAACCAATCGTGTCCTCTACAAGCTGAGGCGTATTCCATTCGAGACTGCTGCACTTTGTTCGTCCATGGCCTCTGAAATCCGGATAATAACAAGTATATTTGCTCTGAAAATCAAGCAATTGGCTGGCGAAGGCTAGGATACCCCGAGAGTAGCCGCTGTGCAAAAAAATAACGGGCTCACCGTTCCCCATTTTTTCATAAAAAACGTCCAAATCCTTGAATGGAATGTGGGGCATGATTGTACCGCCTCCTAAATTTCATCTCAAATCCACGGCAGCTTTTTAAACGTTAGGCTTAAAGAGCTATCCTATGAATATCTCTTTTTTTGGGAGAATTGGCAAGATACATTGAAGATATAGGACTAGTTTCAAGTCCTATTTTTGAGAAATTCACGCTCGGGAGCTGAAATAGCGGGATGCGTTTTGATATAAGACTAGTTTCTATATCTAATTATGCTGAATTGGTTGTTTAAAGAGAAATGGGGCTGTCCCAAAAGCGTTAAGCTCACTGAAGGGATAGCTCGCTTTGAACAGAAATATTGCAAAATATGAAAAATAGCCGTACAGGGTGGTCTATTCCTGTACGGCTATTTTTTTCTTTTGGTCTATGGTTGCTTTCTTCATCAGAT
>NZ_JBFREL010000038.1:0-52364 GCF_052114265.1 Paenibacillus sp. MCAF9 | reverse complement strand
TGTTCAGTGCCGCGTCGCCCACACGGAAATTGTATGACGTATTTGCCTTCAAGCCCGTTGCTTCTGCCTTATGAACAAGCTCAGAAGGTGAGTTGGATGAAACGGTAGAACGACCTGCAAAATTAATTGCTTTTGTGAAATCTGGCGCTTCGTTCGTCTTCTCTACTACTTGAAGGTCATTGCCTTTAAGAAGCAGTGAAGTGTACCATGCAAAACCTTTGGAGCTTACTGGATCGCCGTTAAAAGTTACCGTAACCTTGCTTACTTTTTCTTTGCTGTAGTCCGGCTTTTCTTCTTTTAGAATACCGAATTGATCTACGATGAACGGTTTTCCGCCATCAATATTACCGTCAATTTCGTAAACAACAGCGGTTAACTTGCCGCCATCAATGTTAACGCCAACGAAGTTCTGTACCTTTCCACGTGCTGCACTTGTCGTGTCGCCATACTTGCGAGCATGATTTTCATCCGCTTTATCGAAGAGATTGTAATACGCATCGCCAAGCCGTGCATCTTGGTTCTTGAAATAAACTTTCGCACCAGCTGTAGCTGGAATCATATAAATCGTGCCGTCAGGCTTTACTGCGTATTCAATTGTTTGTCCATTTAGAGATTCTGTAATTTTTTCAACCGATTCTGCAGTGCCATCCTTTTTAATTGGTTTGGTACGAGCAAAGATATGGTCATGTCCTTGAAGCACAAAATCAATGCCTAGTTCATTCATGAGTGGAGCGATTTTGTTTCTTACGCCGTTAGCGCCCATAATATCGCTGTCCGTCGCATGGTTTGAAGTTGTATATGGACCTTTATGAATATTAACGATGATCCACTCTGCGCCTGCTGCTTTCGCTGCTGCTGCATCTTTCTTCAACCATTCTACCTGGTCTACTGAGAAATTCGCATACTCAGTTGAGTTCTCGTTCGAATTCAGCACGATAAAATGAGCATTGCTGTAATCGTACGAATAATAAGCACCTGTTACTGTTGCTGAATTTTCAGCTTGCTTCACATTAAAATGATCATAAAATGCGTAGTTTTTATCCTCATGGTTACCAGCTGAAGGTACAATCGTTGTATTCAGCAAACTTGGTTGTGAATGTCCAAGCAGCCAATTCCACTCCTGCTCGGATGTCCCATTCTCAACTACATCGCCATTATGAACGACGAATTTTGCATCTGGCACAGTTTCTAGCGCCTTAGCTATGGTTGAGCCCGAGATTTGCGCCTCGTCCTCTTCCTTCGCTTGTGTATCCGTTAAATCAATAAAGGAGAACGCTCCGCCTGTTGGTGCGGTTTGGAATGTGCCTGTCTCACTCCACAAATTCAACGACTGATCGCCTACACGGAAGTAATACGTTGTGTTTGCTTTCAAGCCCGTCGCTTCAGCTTTATGAACAAGCTCTGCTAAGGAGTTCTTGGCAACGGTTGAACGACCCTTAAATGCCGTTGCGTTCGTAAAATCTGCTGCAGCACCTGTTTTTTCTACCACTTGCAAATCGCTTTGACTTGCGTCAAACGGCGTGTACCATGTAAATCCTTTTGAACTGACGGGATCACCATTGAAAGTGACCGTCACTTTACTTACTTCTACCTTAGGTGCCTCTTGCAGAGCAATCAGCTTCATATCAAAGAAGAGGTCGGAGCTGCCGGCGCTTTGCTGATGAACCTCAACAGCAAGCTCATTGTTACCGTCTTTTAAGGCAGCCTTTAATGGTATTGTTAGGTCTACATCTGGATAAACGACTGGAAGATCCTTATTCGAAGCCGCAAGCGTTTCATAAGAAACTTCGCCTGTCGGCATGCCCAGACGGACAACCTCTACTCCATTTACATAAACCACTGCACCATCATCAATGGCAAATGTAGCTAGCAGCTGTCCATAATGGTCAACGCTGTTCTTATCTACATTCAGATTCGTCCGAAAATATGTCGTCGGAGGTTTTTTACTTTTATTCGTTCCATAATCTACAATTGTTTTCAATGCGCCAAAACCAGTTGCACTGATTATTGCGCCGGAATCCTTATAACCAAGCGGGGCACTGCCCGAGCTCCACGCCGAATCGTCATAAGTAGACCTCCATACTGTGCCTTGATTTATACCTTTATCGTAATATTTCCAAACCGAATTTCCCGGCAGTAACGTCACCGGCTCAGTCGCAGAAGCAGCAGCGACCGGGGATGGTGCGGCTGCTCCGAGCAAACCAAGCAATAATGCCAAGGATAACAGAATAGATAATACCTTTTTGTTGACGTAGTTCATAATAATCTCCTTTGTAAACAATTTTGACAATCCGCATAAACATGACTGCCTCATCATAACAAGAAGATATCATTGCTCTATTATCTCAGGGTGAAGGTATTGTAAATATCGCTGCAACTTTTTTCCATATGGTTCCGTATAGAGAATGCCATTATTCATACAGATAAATAGGAGGACTTTAATTGTCAAACAAACCGGTTGGTGCGGCTGCTATTATCGTTGATTCTGAAAATCGTGTTCTGCTGGTGAAACATAACTATGGAAAATACAATTGGGAAATACCCGGCGGGTTATCCGAACAAAACGAGTCTGCGCAGGAAACGGCGAGAAGAGAAGTATTAGAAGAAACAGGTCTCGAGGTAACCGTAGATCGCTTAACGGGTGTATACTACGAGCCGCATTATGATATGCACCACTTTGTTTTCATTTGCAAAACCGTAAACAATCAAGCCCCTCAGCCTTGTTATAAAGAAATTACAGCCTGCCAGTACTGCCATATTGATGATCTGCCTAGACCATTGAGTGACTTTACTTATAAACGAATCCAAGATGCTTTGAATCCAGATCAGACGGAGAGCTTCCACACGATAGGGCCGAGACAGTGGTTCGAATAAGGAAAGGCTATGAAAAAAGTCGGTGCAGGCGTAATCCCTGCACCGATTTTTTTTCATATCACATTCGACTACACTCCGCTCGTCCGAGCAATAATTTCATCAATAAAGCATTGTAATGTACTCGTTAAATAGGAATCCTTGCGCCGAATAAAAATTGTCGTAATATCACGATATGGCTCAGGTACACTATGACAGTAAACGGTGCCGTTAGCAGCCAAATCAATAATCGAGGATTCGGGAATAATCGTTATGCCTACCCCCGCTGCGACACTGCCAATAATCGTCCCAAAAGTGCCAAACTCCATAATTTGTTTTGGAATTATGCCCTCTACCTTCATCCAGCTTTCCAGTCTCCCGCGGTAACCGCAGCCTTTGTTGTAGAGCAAGAGCGGTTTTGTCGTAATGTCGTCCATCGAGAACGCATCACCCTTTGTCACCAGCACTAGCTTTTCTTGAATAACCTCTACCTGCTCGATTAAGGGATGCCTAATAGGTCCGGTAACAAAAGCGCCATCCAGCTTCATATCCAGAACTTCTTGCAGCAGCTGATCCGTCACTCCGGCTTTCAGCGATAATTCTACATTCGGATACTTGCTGTAATACGACGATAAAATATGAGGAAGCGCGATAACGGTTTCCACAATTCCGATTTCCAGGACACCGGAAGGATTTGTTTTATTGTGAAAGGTACGCTTCATTTCTTCCATTTTGGACAAGATCTCTTTCGAATGCTCGAGCAGACGTTTGCCTTCCGTATTTAAAATCATTCCGCGCTTATGGCGATAAAATAACGGCGTATCCAGTTCTTTTTCCAGCAGCTTAATTCTTGCTGTTACATTGGATTGCACGTAATTCAGCTCGAGCGCTGCTTTGCTGATACTGCCGTGTGCAGCAACGGTTTGAAAAATTTTCAAATCCTTAAATTCCAAGCGCACCCCTCCACTGCCATTCGATTCAGATGATCTTATATGTTAGATATCATTATAAATGATGATAAACTTTATTTTCAATCGTTTTACTATCGTCTTGCTACCCCCTATCATTGGAAATAGACAATAACTCGGCATAATTTCTATTAGGGAGAGAGACCACTCGTGCTTAAAAAACAAGTCATTATCGGCTCTATACTTTGCCTCGTTGCAAGTATGTCGTGGGGAGCCATGTTTCCTGTAGCCCACGTTGCTTTACAGCAAATTGATCCATTTTATTTCTCGTTTATTCGCTATTTTGTCGTTGCAATCATTCTGAGCGTGCTCTTGCTAGTGAAAGAGGGTAAATCTGCATTCCGCTTAGAGGGCAGAGGTAAATCTTTATTGTTCTATGGGACAATGGCCTTTACAGTCTACAATATGGCCGTATTCCTTGGACAGCATATGATGGGGGAATCCGGCACCGTCGCTGCTTCCATAATGGAAGTGCTTATGCCGATGATATCTATTATGGTATTGTGGGTCACTAAAAAAACCGCGCCCAAAAAATATATGCTGACGAGTGTAGCCATCGCCCTTGTAGGCGCCTTACTCGTCATTACAAACGGAAAATTAGCTTTTTTCATAATGGCTGGTCAACATATGTTCCCGCTCCTGCTCATCTTTACAGGAGTTGTTGGATGGGTGATCTACTCCATGGGCGGTACGCAGTTTAAACAATGGTCCATACTCCGCTATTCCACGTTAACCTGTTTGCTCGGCAGCGCCGTATCTTTTGTTATCGTTACACTTGCATCCACCTTTGGCGTGCTGCCTGTACCCACTTGGGAAACGATACTTTCAATCAAATATGAAATGTCCTTTATGATTCTATTGCCTGGATTAGCTGCTTTGTTATGCTGGAATGCAGGCATCAAATTATTATCGCCGCTAAATGGCATATTGTTCATTAATTTCGTTCCGATTACTACTTTCGTCATTATGGCTTTTCAAGGCTACCACATTAGCGCTTATGAGTTTTTCGGCACCTTGCTCGTCATCTTCGCGCTTGTTCGAAACAATGTGCAGCAGAGAAAAGCAATGAGCAAAGCTAATCCGAGCACTTATGCTGCTCCTCGTCATCCCAATGGTCAGGCTGTCAAAGCTACCCCTTAACCAAACTATAAGATAAATATAAAACAACAACACCACTCCTGATGGAGTGGTGTTGTTTTTAACTTCGTTATTGTAAAGAGAGCGGATGGATAAGCTTGCCGCTTTATCCCGTAATTTTCCTCATCAGCAGTTCAATCGGCCCTCTTGAAAATCTCTTACGCCAAAGCACACTACATAGAATGCTAAATAAGAAAAAACAAAATGAGTATATAGAGGCGAATATCAACGATTGGTTTTCCAATCGATTTAGTGCAATGAGAACACCGATACCAATTACCACATGGCTCACATAATGAGTCAACGTTAACTGGCCTGTTTGTACGATAACGTTTATAAACCAGCTTTTATCGTATTTTTCAGTCAAGAACAGACTTAGAATTAAGAAGGCAATAGCCGAACCCGATGCAGATAATATGTACAAAACATTCGGCAGAATCGGACCCGTGCTGAACAAAAACTTAACACTTTCGCTACCCATGCTCGGGATGAACAAAACAGTTAGCATTTTTGACAGCAGCTCCATGGTAATCGTGACACTTGCTCCAATGATCAGCAGCTTCATTCGAAGCGCCTTGTTATGAAAATCTATTCTTCCTATTAAGAGTCCGATGATGAAGAAACAAAACCATGGAAATATAGGATGATAGCCATTAAAAAATAAATTGCGAACAAAACCTTCCAACGTCCAAAAATCCACATAATGCATAAACGGTACAGGACCGCCCCATCCTTTAAAGGTATCGAATACAAGCTGAAGGCATTGTGCTGTTATTAATATAGCTGCGCCCAGTCCATACAATATCCTGTCTCTTACCGTAATTAGCACTGCAGCCATGAACAGATAAACACCATAATAATGTAAAATATCACCTGTCCATTCCATAACATATAGCAGTAATCCGATTACAAACAAGAACAGCGATCTTTTCCAAATCATTTGGCGAACAACCCTAATCTTTGTTTTATCGTGACTAGCAACAGCTTTCCGAGACATGAGCGAAATGCCTATGCCAGCAAGTAAGACGAATAAAGCCGAGGCTCGTCCTTGAAATAACGAAGTAACAGTAATCAACCACGCAGGGCCATTATGCTCAGCATTTGTAATTACAATAAAGTTTACGATGAGCATGCCGAACAGTGCCCATGCACGGGCAAAATCCAGCCCAATCAATCGTTTACTTACTTCCACTAGCATCACTTCCTTTGAAAACGCCGCTTACAGCCTCTACCCAGATCTGTTTATAATCAATATGTTCAACCAGCATCATAAAGTTGCCAATGTTATCAAGCACTAAGGCAAGCATATGTGCTTTGGCAGCACTCGCCTGATCTGAAACAAGTCCAAAATGTTTAGCTTTCTCCATCAGCATCTCAAAGCCGTGCAAATACCCTTTTTGGATCATAAGCAGCTTCTCGTGATAAAAGGGATACCTTGTTGCCATTAACATATATTCCTGCAATACGCGATTATAATAAGGGTCCTTAGCCTGCTCATCAATCATATGGAGTCCGAGCTTAACTAGCTTCTCCTCAAAATTGTCTTTTGTAAAAGTATCCATTTCAAAAAATGTCGAGAACTGAATCGCGCTGCACAAGTCCTCAAAAATTGCCGCTATGAGATCTTCTTTCGATTTAAAGTAATAATAAATGGACGGCTTAGCTATTCCAACGGCTTTAGCAATCATCGAATAAGTCGTTTTCGTAATGCCCACCTCTGCAAATAGTTGATAGCTCACTTCTTTGATGGATGCCAATGTTTCCTCGCTTTTACTCATTGCAACTCCTCCTATACCTTGAATTTGTTTTAGAATATCACTCTTATTATTATTTTTCAACCTATCGTTAGGTAGAATTTTATGAAAAGTGAGTGATTTACTCATTCTTTTTTATTTACCAATTGTTTTATTTCTAAATATTGACACCACCTATATCGGAGTGATATATTATGGATCGTAATATAAATATGGATATTTATTACACTTACACCCATTCTATCCTAAGTAAAATGACAAGGAGGCACATTTGCTTTGAACAGTCAGGACGTTATTTTAGGCATGCTTATGAAACGATCATTGTCCGGTTATGAAATCAAGCAATTGTTTGAGGATATTTTCTCTTATTTCTATAGCTCAAGCTATGGAACGATTTATCCGATGCTGCATCGGATGGAAAAAGAGGCTTTGATCACGAAGGAAAATGTGCAGCAAGAGGGCAAGCCGAATAAAAATGTGTTCACTATCACAGAGGCTGGGAAAAGCAGATTTTACGAATATCTGCACAGCCCGATGGAAACGGATACGGTCAAATCAGATTTCCTGATGCGGCTTTATTTTGGCCAGCTGGTAGGCAATGACATGGTAGTTATGTGGTTGAAGCAGGCACAAGAGTATACACAGACACAGCTCGATCAGCTGCGCGATAAATACGCCCTATATAAAAGCACCATGCAGCCTGGACATATCATATGCATTGAAATCGGAATTAAGGAATATAGTGCTAAGCTGGAAGCGATCCAAGAGGGGCTGGATCGTATGGATAAATTAGAACAGGAAAAGAGGGTTTAGGATGGAAAAATCACGTTCAAACAATAACCTCATCATTCTTGCCATGGCACTAGGGTTATTAATGGCATCTTTGGACAATACGATTGTCGCCTCCTGCATTAACAAGCTCAGTCAGGACTTTAACATTTTCGATAAAGTCAGCTGGGTATTTACCGCCTACATGCTGGCAGCAACAAGCACGATGCTCGTGTTCGGCAAGATGTCCGACCTATTCGGCAGAAAAATGTTTTATATGATTGGTATTGGCTTGTTCTTGATCGGCTCCGCCTTATGCGGTATCGCTCAGAGTGCTGATCAGCTCATCTGGTTCCGCGTCATTCAAGGAATTGGCTCCGGCGCCTTGTTCCCAATCAGCTTTACGATTATTTATACGATATTTAAAGACCCGAAGGATGCAGCAAAAATGTCTGGCGTATTCGGCGCGATTTTCGGCCTCTCCTCCGTTGCAGGCCCGCAGCTCGGCAGCTTCATTGCTGAACACTTTGGTTGGAGATGGAACTTCTATATCAACATTCCCATCGGTTTGGCATCCATGATTGTTCTGATGATTGCGCTCAAAGAAACACGTTCCGAGCAAAAACCAAAAATCGATTATTTGGGAACATTGTTTTTGATCGTTACTACGGTCTCCTTAATGCTGGCGCTCGAATGGGGCGGCAAAAACTACGCATGGAGCTCCTGGCAGGAAATTAGCTTATTCACGATCTCAGCTGTAATCGGCGCTTTATTTATTTTCGTCGAGCTGCGAGCTCCTGAACCCGTCCTTCCACTAAGTATCTTTAAAAATAAGATGGTCTTGGGCACAAGTATTCTTTGCTTCTGCCAGGGCGTCATTATGTTCTCCGCCATTACGTATCTACCTAGCTTTACGGTAGGGGTGTTAGGACATAGCAACTCAAACGGCGTATTGACGCCTATGATGGCCTCGTTAATCGGGGGTGCTATTCTATTTGGTTTCCTGCAGTCCAAATTCGCCTTCCGTACACTCATGCTGTTCACTATGCTAATGACTATTATTGTAGCTACGCTGCTTTCTACAGTTAGCGCTCATGCTTCCAGCGGCTATATGATTGTACTTATGATTCTGCTTGGCTTTGGTGCCGTTGGCCCTCTAATGAGTGTCGCACAGAGCTCGATTGCTGCAAACGTTGATCCTAAATATATGGGCGTCAGCTCATCTATCGTCGGCTTCTGGCGCAACATTGGCGGCATATTGGGTGCATCCATTATGGCGACGATTGTGAACAACAACTTGCATCGGTTAATTACGGCAGGTGCAGATAAAGCTGGCATTCCTTCTGACAAAATCAATACACTTGCCAATCCGGAACTGCTCATGCGAGCAGGTGGTCAGCTAGATCCGCAAATACGCAAGTTTCTGCAAGAGGCGCTGGCAACAGCGATCAATCACGGCTTTATACTCAGCATTTGTGTGGGCAGCATTGGCTTAATCACCGCTATGTTTGTTGGTGCAAGCAGACTCGGAGCCACAAAAAAAACAACCACCAGCGCTACACATATATAGAGGTAAACGGACATGTAACGGTAATCTGTGATCTGCGATGCAAATTACCGTTGCGTGCATCCTTATTCTTTATCCGTAGGTTTATGTATACCGTCTTCATAAAAGTCAAAGATGAGCTGCTTCTTTGTCCCTCTTACCGCGTAGAAAACGTCAGATATTTTCTTCCCTTTCTTTCTCAGTTCGTTTTCCAGCCATTCCTTCGTCAGCCCATTCTCTTTCATTTCTTTTTCCAAAAGTAAACCATCCATAATCAATTCAATTGGAAACTCCAGCTTGTTTAATTGAAGTTTCATGTCCTTTTTCGTGACAAGCTGATACTCGTCTTTTTTTAATACAGACACCATTCCATTATCCTCAAGAACTGCATATTCAACCTCATCCATATTAAAAATCCCATTTTCTCTTAAAGCTTGATCCAAAGAATCCAAAGTATATCTAACCTTCTTCATATTATTCTCAAGGATTTTTCCGCCTTCAATGAGTACCGTGGGGGAGCCTGAAATCCAGCTTCTTAATTTACGGCTCTTTAAGGCAACGACAGATAACAGATAAGACGTAACCGTCATAACCGCGAGTGACAAAGTAATATGCGACCATTTCAATGTTTCATTGAATGCCAAATTGGCTGCAAGTGCCCCTATCGTAATGCCGGTCACAAAATCATGAAATGTCATGTTGGAAATCGTCTGTTTCCCCAATATTCTAGCTACTAGTAGAAGCAGTAAAATAGCAACAATCGTACGTATTAAAATATCCATATAGGTATGCATGCTGTGATTCCACCTCTACTCTTATTGTTACCCAAGCGATTTGAAAAAAATCATGGAACAGCGTATCATCTTTAAAGTGAACAGATTAGAGACCACTTCTAGTGACGATGAAGATACGTCGCTTTTGTATTGTATTTTGCTATATGACTATTTGTATTGGAGCTGAGAATGATGAAAACCGAGATTATAAACAGATTTATCACTTACGCGCAGGTGGACACACAGTCCGATGAAAGCAGCGAAACCTGCCCTTCCACGCCCGGACAACTGACGTTAGCTAATATGCTAGTAGAGGAATTGAAAGCCATCGGCATGCAAGAGGTTACGATGGATGTTAACGGCTATGTCATGGCTACCCTTCCAGCCAATACGGATAAAGAGATCCCAACCATCGGTTTCCTTGCGCATATCGATACAGCAACTGACTTTACTGGCACTAACGTCAAGCCGCAAATTATTGAACAATATGACGGGAACGACATTATCTTAAATGAAGCACAGCGCATCATTATGTCACCGAACGACTTCCCAGAGCTGCACGGCTATAAAGGTCATACGTTGATTACAACAGACGGCACGACACTGCTTGGTGCAGACGATAAAGCAGGCATAACTGAGATCATGACAGCGATGGCTCATCTCATTAATCATCCTGAGTTGAAGCACGGTAAAATAAGAGTAGCCTTCACACCTGATGAAGAAATCGGCCGAGGTCCGCATAAGTTTGATGTACAAGCCTTTGATGCGGTCTATGCCTATACAATGGATGGAGGTCCGCTGGGCGAGCTTCAATACGAAAGCTTTAATGCCGCTGGCGCTGTCATTATATGCAAAGGCAAAAACGTGCATCCCGGAACGGCCAAAGGCAAAATGATCAATGCCGCCAAAATGGCGATGGAGCTCCACGCAAAACTGCCGGCTAACGAAACACCTGAGCAGACAGAAGGCCATGAAGGCTTCTACCACCTGTCATCCATTCAAGGCGACGTCGAGCAAACGGAGCTTCATTATTTGATACGTGATCATGACCGCATCCGATTTAATGAAAGAAAGCTGGAGCTAACTCGTATCGTAGAGGAACTGAAAGCGAAGCACGGAGAAGAACGTATTGTGCTTGAAATAAAAGATCAATACTACAATATGAAGGAGAAAATCGAGCCGGTGATCCAAGTCGTAGACATCGCAGAGCAAGCGATGATCAACCTTGGCATTACCCCGCTAATCGAGCCGATTCGCGGCGGCACAGACGGCTCGCAGCTTTCCTACATGGGATTGCCGACTCCGAATATTTTTACCGGCGGAGAAAATTATCATGGCCGATTTGAATATGTATCGGTTAACAATATGGTACAAGCCGTCAATACGATTATTGAAATCGTTAAGCTGTACGAACAAAAAGCTTAATAATCGTCATAAACAAACAGGCTGTCGTCCACATGACGACAGCTGTTTGTTATTTGATGGTTTAGCAAAGCACATCTTCTTCCTGTTCGACGATATCCATCTCAAGATTATTTAGGCCATTGTCTTCCAATACGGCAGCCTTATTGCCGTATTCTTTAATAATATGAATCTCGCCCCATGAGCAGAGGGAGTCCAATATCGATTTTAAGCTCCATCCGTATTCACTGAGCTCATATTCAACCCGCGGCGGGACCTCATTGTAGCTTATTCGATTCACGATGCCATCCTGCTCAAGCTCTCTCAGCTGCTGCGTTAACATCTTTTGTGTTATGGAGGGCATAATACGTTTGAGATCACTCGTTCTTTTTTTGCCATGCGTTAAGTGACAAAGGATTACGCATTTCCATTTTCCTCCAATAACCTCCAAGGTCGCTTCCACTGAAATATTGTATTTTTTCTTAATCATGAATTGTCCTCCCCAATCGAGCTAAAGCCTGCTGCTTATGCATTTATTACTTTTTAGTACCTATAGCACTTCAAAGTACGTACTGTTCATTACTGCCTAAACCCATCATAATAGCACTTACCGGCCGGCAATACCATACAAAAGGGGTTATACAAATGGCTTTAGATAAAAAAAGAAGTACCCTTGCGCTTCTAGCGTTAGCCATAAGCGCCTTTGCGATTGGGACAACAGAGTTCATCAGTGTAGGGCTGCTCCCGCTTATATCTGAAGACTTGAATATATCGGTTACAACATCGGCATTAACCGTTACGTTGTATGCTCTTGGGGTTACTTTTGGAGCTCCAATATTAACATCTATAACATCTACGATTCCGAGAAAAACTTTATTGTTTTGGATCATGATTGTTTTTATTGCTGGGAACAGCCTTGCAGCATCGGCAAGCGGCGTTGGTATTTTACTTACCGCACGCGTCATCTCAGCACTGGCTCATGGCGTATTTATGTCAATTGGCGCTACCATTGCAGCCGATCTCGTTCCCGAGAACCGCAGAGCTAGCGCAATCGCAATTATGTTCTCAGGACTCACTGTAGCTACCGTTACAGGCGTACCGTTAGGCACTTGGATTGGACAGCATATGGGCTGGCGTGCTGCTTTTGTTGGCATAGTTCTTATTGGCGTTATCGCTTTTATTGCCAATATGGTGTTGATTCCTTCCGATCTGCGCAAAGGAAATCGAGTACCGCTGCGCGAGCAGATAAAACTAGTTACGAATGGACGATTGCTGCTTGCATTCGCGATTACTGCTATTGGGTACGGGGGTACGTTTGTTGTCTTTACTTATTTATCCCCGTTGCTTCACGATATAACCGGATTTAAGGAAAGTACGGTAGCGGCCATTCTTTTGGTATACGGCATCGCCATCGCCATCGGCAATGTCATTGGTGGGAAAGCTGCCAACAAAAAGCCGATTACCGCCTTGTTTTACATGTTTATTTTACAGGCTATCATACTCTTTGTTCTTACCTTCACCGCGCCGTTTAAAGTGGTTGGTTTAATTACGATTATCTTGATGGGACTATTTGCATTCATGAACGTACCTGGCTTGCAAGTGCATGTCGTGATGCTCGCTGAACGTTATGCGCCGAAGGCCGTAGATGTCGCTTCGGCTGTCAACATCGCTGCGTTTAACGCAGGTATCGCCATTGGCGCGTATTTGGGCGGTGTCGTTACGGACTCGATGGGACTTATTCATACGGCATGGGTTGGCGGATTGATGGTTCTCGGAGCAGTTATTTTGACTGGCTGGGCAAAAGCATTAGAAAAAAAAGATGAAACAAAACAAAAGAGGGTCTCACTATGATCGCAAAACATTTACAGGATACAACTACACTTCACAACGGTGTTCAAATGCCTTGGTTTGGTCTTGGCGTCTTTAAAGTTGAGGATGGCGCGGAGCTGGTCGAGTCCGTCAAAGCAGCGATTAAAAACGGTTACCGCAGTATTGATACTGCAGCTATTTATGGCAATGAAACAGGTGTCGGTCAAGGCATTCGTGAAGCTTTGGCTGAGTATAACGTGACTAGAGGAGAGCTTTTTGTCACATCAAAGGTTTGGAATGCTGATCTCGGATATGAATCTACACTGGCGGCTTACGAAGCTACGCTAAATAAACTCGGTTTAGACTATCTTGACCTGTACCTGATTCATTGGCCTGTAGAAGGCAAATTCCAAGAGGCGTGGAGAGCTTTGGAGACCCTTTACAAGGATGGCCGAGTCAAAGCGATCGGCGTGAGCAATTTCCAGATTCATCATTTGGAGACGTTAATGAAAGATGCTGCCGTTAAACCGATGATCAATCAAGTGGAGCTCCATCCGCAGCTAACGCAGAAAGAGTTAATCGACTATTGCAAGAAACAAGGCATTCAAATCGAAGCATGGTCTCCGCTTATGCAAGGTCAGCTGTTAGATCATCCCGTTCTTAAAGAGATTGCTGAAAAGCATAACAAATCCATTGCTCAAGTCATTCTGCGCTGGGATTTACAGCATGGCATTGTAACGATTCCGAAGTCAACGAAAGAGCATCGCATTATCGAGAACTGTAATGTATTTGATTTTGAACTATCTGAGAGTGAGCTGTCCCGGATAGACGCTCTGAACCAAAATCTTCGGGTGGGTCCAGATCCCGATAACTTTGATTTTTAATATCATAGCGGAACAACAATAGGGCTGTCCCAAACGCAGATATATCTACGTTTGGGACAGCCCTTATTTAATCGTGCCTTATTGCAGGATAATGCGGAATGATATCGAAATGAATGTACGTAAACCATTGGGTAAACCATTGTCTACATATTTTTGGCGGAAATTCGAATGAGATTCAAGTGGAGGGTACTATGGCGAACTTAAACTTTCGAGTAGATGGCACATTCAAAATTGTTCAATTTACCGATCTGCACTGGCAAAACGGGCAGCAGGAGGATTTACAAACCTATTCGCTAATGAAGAACGTCCTGCAAGAAGAATCACCGGATTTGGTGATCTTTACTGGTGACGTTATTTATAGTGAGCATTGTACTGATAGACAAGAGTCCTTTAAAAATGCTGCCAAAGCAGCGGAAGAATTTAATATCCCATGGGCAGCTGTATTTGGCAATCATGATACCGAGGTTGGCACCACCAGAGAAGAGCTTATTCGCTTGCAGCAGGAAAGACCGCTCAGCTTAACAGAAATGGGCCCAAGCCTGGGGGATCGTGCGGGAAATTATGTGCTAGAAATTCATTCTAAAAATAATAGCAGCCCCGCTGCCGCATTATATTTATTGGATTCAGGCGAGTATGCCGATCAACCAGTTGGCGGCTATGCCTGGGTAACTCATAGCCAGATTGGCTGGTACAAGGAGCAATCTGCTCGTTTGACGAAACAAAACAATGATGTGCCACTGCCCTCGCTTGCGTTTTTCCATATCCCTGTGCCCGAATATAACGAGGTATGGAACGAGCATACCTGCTATGGGCAGAAGCACGAGGGCGTAGCGAGCCCAAAAATCAATTCCGGACTTTTCACAGCTTTTCTTGAAATGAAAGATGTCCGCGGTACGTTCGTAGGCCATGATCATATCAATGATTACTGGGGTGAGCTTCACGGCATCCGTCTATGTTATGGAAGAGCTACGGGCTATAACACCTATGGAAAAGAGGGTTTTCCGCGTGGTGCAAGGATCATACAATTGACCGAAGGGGAAGCTGACTTCCAAACATGGCTGAGACTAGATGATGGATCTGTTGTCGTCAATCAGCCAGAACATCTTCCTGAGAAAGTTTAATTGCAACCATTAGGACGATACTAATACGAACCGCCAATGAGAAGACATAACTGATGTAATAATGGTGGAATCTCAACGACGTAGATATTTTTTATATAAAGTGACACTGTATATCTTAATAGAGCATCCCTGTTGTCGATGGGGGTGCTTCAGATTTTTGCCGATTTAGTTCGCTTTTAACTCTGCGTTAATTCTCATGGCTTCCTCGTAATTTTTAGCAGGTGCCGATATTCTTAGGTCCTTCCCTATCAATTGGTTATCATTCATATTTTCATTCACATATATGTTCATTTGGGCAAAATTATCCGAGATCATTAGATAACCTAAAGGCTTGTGAACAGATGTTCCATTTTCATTCTGATGATAAAATAATAAATCTTGATAAAAATCTATATCCCGTAATTGATAATTTTTTGTGTAATCATATTTATTAATAATGAATTGTCCATGAAAGGATGGATCACGGAACAAGGGTTTATATATAGTTCCCTTAACTTTGATTGTTGTTACTTCTCCACTTTCAGGTTTGCCTACGCGATATTCCAAAGCTGGATACTCAAGATCAATCTTTTTTGGGAAATTATATATGAACAGGAATGCAGAAACGGCTACAAGTGGTAATGCTGCACACAACATAATTACTTTTAACCTTCCTTTTGGTGGTTCCATAATACCTCTTCCCGCTTTATGAGCCATGAATTTGAATATCCTTCTCTTACCAATTATCCATTCGATCATTTATATTTATCTATTAGTTAAACTGAAATTTGTTACTTGTGTTCTTTCCATTCGCATTCAGTAAATTTCATTTCTGTGAAAACAGCATTAAATGAAGATTCTTCTGGACTGCAAGCATAAATACCAATCTGAATATTGTCTGCTCCTTCAAAAAGGTGTGCAATACGCATTTGATTATAGTGAATACCATCATAAGAATTTTCAATACAATAATCGCTTTCACGCCGGCTTAGTCTGTAATACATAAATTTCTTTGTTGCAGGAATATCCGTAGTTGCCCAATCAGAATAGCCTAAGTTCGTTACAACACTTCCTAATCTCTGGTATTCTTCATTTTCATATTCAATAGAAGCCTTTATCCAGTTATCACTATTTTGATAGATAATTACGCCGCACTGGTCGAAGCGTTGTTTACTGTCAAATTCCGTTTTTACTAAAAACGAAAAATATTTCTCATTGGTTTTCATTAACAAAGCAGGAGCATTATTGTTTTGAAAACCATAATAGGTTCTTTGCCAAAAATCTGTTCCAGCTTCTGTTTTAATCACAATTTCTCCATCAGTAATCGTATATTCTTTAGGCTCATGTACCCAGAATAAGTGATCTCTTTGAAATATTGCTTCCATTTTGATTCCTCCATAAATTCTAATTTATCTATTAGCTGAATTAGCAGCAGTATCCTATTTAGGCAAATCGAAATGTAACTAACCTATTTTTCTTATTCGATATTGTATTCTAACTGCCCATTACTTAAACGAGGCTACCGATTCATGCCGGCAGCCTCTCCATAGTGATTGTTAAGTTATAGTTACCCGTTTTTCTCCCAAAGCTCGATCAATCGTCCTTCTGGATCTTCAATCCATATAAACTTCCCAAATTCACTAACCTCTAAGTTCTTTGCAAGTGGTATATCCATATGTTCAAGATGCTTAATAGTCTCGTCTACATTATGTACTTGGAAATTTAACATCACTTGTTGTTCTAATGGAAAATAACTGTCATTCTCACTAAAAAAAGAAAAAATAGTCTCATTTCCGGATTCTGGTCTTATCATCGTCCCATTCCAATTCCCTATTTCAAGCTTCAACACTTCACTGTACCATTTTGTTATCATTTCAAGATTTTTGGTTCTCCAAAATATTCCGCCAAAACCTTTTATCATTGTATGTAACTCCTGTCTGTCATTAGATTTTTAGCTATCCGATTACATTAGATATTCGAGATTTAAATTTAAGTTCCTTTTTCAATTTTCCTGCTAGCACACAATTTCTCCACAAACTACTACATTATATTTTTCCACTTTTGTGCTATACTAGCTTGTCAGCATTTTAGCAACAAATATTGTTAAATTATCAACTTACTCACGAGGTGCATAAATGTCTCAACCGCCAGCTAAGAAGGCGCTTTTGACTGAGCTTGAGAGCCTACGCGCATTTGGCATACTTGCTGTCATTATGATTCACGCGACATCCTCTTCAGTAGTCAATACCGATCCTAACTCCACACTGTTTTTGATTCTTGTCCTATTTAATACGTTATCCAAATTCGCCGTACCTCTCTTCATTCTGATCAGCGGCATATCTCTTTTCTACAATTACAATGATAAACCATTAAACAAACAAACAGCTACGATGTTCTACAAGAAACGCATCACTAAAATTATGCTGCCGTTTCTCCTATTTTCGTTTATGTATTATGCCACTATCATCTATTTCAGATACGGATTTATTAATTTCGAGCAGTTTATCTCTTATTTTCAAACTTGGGATTTTCTCGTTAAATTGCTGATTGGAAAAACCTATGCTCATTTGTATTTTATCTTTATTATTATCCAGTGTTATTTGCTCTTCCCTGTACTTTGGTATGTGATGAGAAAATGGCCGCGTCTCGTCAATTGGCTGATCACAGGCGGACTTCTCATTCAGTGGGCTTATATGCTGAACGCTAAGGAAATGGGAATCAAATACGTCACCAGCGGTTTTTTCGCATACAGCTTGTACTTTTGTATCGGGGCTTATATAGGAATCAACTATACGAAGTTTTATGCCTTCTGGGAGCGCAAACGCAGCAGCATTGCTTTACGCAGCACATTAATTGTAGTAGTAGCCATTTCCGGTACGCTCAACGTGATCTACTTCTTGCGCGAGGCGCAGGGAAAACTACTATTTAACGATAGCTTCTTGGTGCAAATAAAAAATGAAATTTATATTACTTCGGCATGTTTGCTGCTTATTCATCTAGCCCTTCGGATTAAGGCATCCCGCATGGAATATTTGAAATCG
This sequence comes from Paenibacillus sp. MCAF9, assembly GCF_052114265.1. Classification (NCBI taxonomy): domain Bacteria; kingdom Bacillati; phylum Bacillota; class Bacilli; order Caryophanales; family Paenibacillaceae; genus Paenibacillus; species Paenibacillus sp. MCAF9. The sequence continues at coordinate 34,333 of NZ_JBFREL010000038.1, read as the reverse complement.
GTGCTTATTCATCTCAGCCATGCATCATTTGGCATGTACTTGCTGCATCCGATGTTCCTCAGATATTACCGTATGATGGATGTGAATGGGAGTCCGCTCGTTTACGGAGCATGGATTGCAGGAGGCTTCTTCCTTGCTTTAATTGGCTCATGGATCATCGTTGCTTGGGCTGGAAAAGTGAAAGGACATTGGATTTTATTCGGACCTATCCCCAAACAGAAATCGCTCGGACAGTAGCCGCAAAGGCTGAATTTAAAACATTTATGTGACGCCCCTCTGCTGAAACAAGGCAAAAGGGGCGTTTTCAATAATTTCCCCCTATGCGCGCCAGGTCTTTTCCGTTAAACTAGAAATTCTGGTATCGGCAGAATCAACTATACTATTGCAGGTTTACCCCTGAAAACTATTGGAGGTTTCTTTTCTAACATGCATAATGAACATCATTCCAATGTCAAAATTGTAACAGCCGACCCAAGCGCCATCGGCTTATTTGGGCTGGCTATCGTTACGCTCGTAGCTTCCTCACAGAAGCTCGGCTTAACTGACGGGCTAAGCCTCGTTATTCCATGGGCGGTTTTTCTAGGCGCCTTTGCTCAGCTCTTTGCTTCTATTCAAGATGCAAAACATAACAATACATTCGGTATGACCGCCTTTGGCGCTTATGCTTTCTTCTGGATGGCGATGGCCGGCAGTTGGCTGATCAAGCTCGGTGTGTTCGGCGCTGGGCTGGCTGCAATCGCAGACAGCAAGCAGCTTGGTTTTGCTTTTGTCGGTTATCTCATTTTCTCGCTGCTGATGACTATCGGAGCAGCGGAGACCAATAAAGTATTATTCTTCATCTTCGTTCTAATTGATCTGCTTTTCCTTGGACTGAGCTTCGATGCATTCGGAGTAGCACCCGACGTGTTCCACGCACTAGCTGCCTATGCTGAAATGGGTATTGCTCTCCTATCGCTATATGCCGCAGGCGCAGCTGTACTGAATACGCATTTTGGACGTGTGTTTCTGCCAATCGGTCGGCCTTTTGGCATCTTCAAGCCTCGTTCATAATCGGAATCTCATCATTATACAATGTTAAAGCCAGCCGCTCTTCGTGCCGATCCGCGATAGAGCGGCTTTTTCTATGAAAATCAAAAAAAGAGGCAGAGTGCTTAACGACCGCACTCTGCCTCTTTTTGTTCACCGTAAGCTTTATAGCAACTTCACAGCTACCGACGCAGCCGTGCTTTCCTTATTCCTTATTGAATCTTCATAGGTTCTTTTAAAATATTCCACATACAAAACATCGAGCAAATAAAGCTGTGAAATCTTCGCAGATAAGGAACCGCCCTGCAGAGGTCCTTCATTCGCTCCGCACAGCAGCGTCAGATCAGAGTAAGAGGTCAGCGGCGACTTAACGAACCTCGTAATCGAAATGACGGTAGCACCGCTTTCTTTGGCCCTTTTCGCTACTTCAATTGTATCCTTTGTAGAACCGGAATAAGAAATAACGACAGCGACATCCCGGTTCGTCATCAAAGCCGCTGACATCATCTGCAGATGCGAATCGATGCTGCATTCCGTTTTGTTTGTGATGCGCATAAATTTGATTTTCGCTTCCATTGCCGTCATTAAGGAGGATCCAACGCCAAAAAATATGACCCGTTCCGCTTGGAGCAAATGCTCAATCGCCTGATCCATTTTTTCGTTATCGATTAAGTTATAGGTCTCGTTCAATGCACTTATGTTGGATGACAGCACCTTAGAGGACACTTGATCCATCGTATCATTCATCAGAACCTTGTCCGTGAGCTGCGGTATTTCGTTTTCAGCGGTGATGCTGTGTGCAAGGGCGATTTTAAAATCCTGATACCCTTTATAGCTTAACGACCTGCAAAACCGGAATACGCTGGACTCGCCCACTCCACAGTGATCTGCAAGATCAGTAATCGACATGTAGACGACACCTTCCGAGTTATCCAGAATGTAGTCTGCTACTTTCCTTTCGGTATTTGTCAGGTTGTTGTATTTCGAATGAATCGTTGTAAAAATATTGATAGTGCGCAATCGATCACCTCCCTAAATCCTGTCCATTCCGCGTAGAAATAATGATGCCGCACCTAATAAGCCAGCTTTATTTCCAAGAGAAGCCTTTACGATGTTCACACCCGCAAAGCTCTCCATAATTAAGGCTTTGGTTTGTTTCTCAACCATTCGAACAAGCTCATCCTGCTCCATCACTCCGCCTCCTACAATAATAGCAGGTGGATTGAAAATATGAATGAGTGAAGCCAGACCCGCGGATACTTCGGTCGTCCATGTATGCAATATTTGTTGTAATGGTTCGTTTCCTACCTGTATTTTATCAAAAAAACCTTTTCCGTCTACAATTTCAGGATCAGCTTCTTGAGCCATTCGAATTAAGGCTGTCGTTGAGGCATAAGTTTCATAAAATGATATGCGCGTGCCGCCATTCGTTTGCGACAATGGACGGGTAAACATATGACCGAATTCAGCAGCTGAGCCGCTCATACCACGATAGATCTGACGATTTATGACGATGGCTCCGCCAATCCCCGTCCCAAACGTTAAGCATAAGAAATCTGCAAACGACTTTGCCGCTCCAAAACACGCCTCGCCTAAAGCTGCTGCATTCACATCATTTTCAACCTTCACAGCCTTATGGAAACGATTTTCTACGATCTCTCTGACCTTCATGCCTGTATAGCTTGGGATATTCTCGTTGGCATACAAGATGCAGCCCTCATCCGCGTTCACTTGTCCGGCCGTACTAATAGCGACAGCATCAAAATGCTGATATGACTCCATTTGGGACAGCAATTTTTCCATGAGATGTTTGCCGCCCATATGAGCTTCAGTCGCATACTCCTTGAACTGAGTGATACGGCCTCGTTCATCGCAAATGCCTATCTTTGTATGAGTACCGCCAATATCTGCCGCTAAAATGTTCATTCCCATGGGCTATTCAACAGCCTTTACGAATTTTTTGGTTATTTCCATCGGTCTTGTAATGGAAGAACCCACTACAGCCGAATAAATCCCTTGGTCAAATAATCGTTTTAGTTCCTCAGGTGTAGAGATTCCGCCCTCCGCAATAATCGGAACAGATATCGTATTCACGAGCTTCTCTATCAACTGAAAATCCGGCAAAACATTATCTTTTGTTGCTTCCGTATAGCCGCTAAGAGTCGTCCCAATAATGTCAAACCCTAGCGCTGCAGCTTCGATAGCTTCAGCATAGGTCGAGCAATCCGCCATAAAGAGCTGATCTTTATACTTATCTCGTAGTAAAGGAAATAATTCCGATATCGTTGAACCGTCCGGCCTCACACGATTTGTTGCATCCATTGCGATGATATCCACGCCTTCGCGGCAAAGTTCATCCACTTCCTTCATCGTAGGGGTGATGAATACGGAAGAGCCCTCATAATCCTTTTTTATAATACCGATGATCGGTAGATCTACCTGCTGCTTAATTTCCCTAATATCCTCTACGCTGTTGGCACGAATTCCTGAAGCACCGCCCAAAAATGCTGCATATGCCATTCTCCCCATAATAAATGGACTATGAAGCGGTTCATCCGGCAAGGCTTGGCAGGAAACGACCAACTTTCTTCTTATCCTATCAAGTACATTTCTATTTGTATTCATTGGACTCCACTCCGCTGCTGTTTGTATTTACTCACTGACTGCCGCTGCCATCTAGGCAAAATCAACATATCATAATACCCTCATTTTGTAAATTAATTTCACCATTATTTAATTTATGAAAATTATTTTCTTCTAAACATCAATAAAAAGACCCGATAAGCTCTAAAGAGCTAATCGGGCCTCATCTATACTTGAATTAAAAACAAATACTAAATCTTCTTCACAAATTCCGACTTCAATTTCATAGCGCCAAAGCTATCAATTTTGCAATCAATATCATGATCGCCTTCAATCAAACGGATGTTTTTTACTTTTGTGCCTATTTTGATAACGAGCGAGCTTCCTTTAACTTTAAGGTCCTTAATGACCGTTACAGAATCGCCATCGTTCAGCACATTTCCATTCGCATCTTTAATTATTCTTTTATCTTCATCATTATCGGATTCTGATTGTAAGCTCCATTCATGACTGCATTCTGGACAGATTAGCAGACTGCCATCCTCATACGTGTATTCAGAATTACATTCCGGGCAATTTGGCAAACTAGACATAAATTCATGTCCCCCATTCCTTATTGTACATTCAAGTTCTCCTTGAAGTTGCCTTACAAGTATAGGGGATATTGTCCAATCAATCCACTGCCTCTGTCTATTTCTAAAGCATTACTCTTTAATAAACTCCTTCGTACTGCGAACCGTATCGATTGGACGGACTAATTTTTCGATTTCTTCACGCTTAGGCTCTAGGAAAGGAGGCAGCGATAATTTTTCACCAAGCGTCTCATAAGGCTCATCACCCATAAACCCTGGACCATCCGTTGCAAATTCGAATAAAATTTGCGGAGCCACTCTAGCGTACAACGATTCGAAAAAGTGACGGTTTACATAGCCTGATGACGGTAATCGGAAGCTCTCTAGGCGCTCGATCCATTCATTCAATACGCCGCGGTCTTCTACACGGAATGCTACGTGGTGAACGGTGCCGAAGCCTTGATGCGCTTGTGGAAGTACAGCATTGTATTCTACGATAACTTGAGCTCCGTTTCCGCCTTCACCAACCTCAAATAGATGGAATGAACCGTCTTGGTCAATTTCTTTGAACAACAGCACTTTCTCCAGCATCGTTTTGAAGTTCTCGAAATTAGAAATACGAATGAAGATTGGCCCTAGACCCGTAATCGCGTGCTCTAACGGGATTGGTCCTTTTTCCCAAGGAACTCCTGAAGCTACCCCTTTATTATTTTCATCCGAAATCAATTGATACTGTTGGTCATCAAAGTCAACGAACGAAAGTGATTTCTTGCCAAACATTTCTTGAATACCGGTATGCTTCACATCTAGACGGTTGAAGCGCTCTACCCAGTATTGCAGGGCCGCATCATTCGGAATTCGGAATGACGTTTTTGAAATTTCGTTCGTTCCATGCACGCCTTTCGGAATATGTGGAAAATCGAAAAATGTCATGTCAGTGCCTGCGTTGCCTTTATCATCTGCAAAAAACAAGTGATACGTTTGAATATCGTCTTGGTTCACCGTTTTTTTCACTAATCGCATGCCTAACACATTTGTAAAAAAGTCATAGTTGCGCTCTGCACTGCTTGTAATTGCCGTAACGTGATGGATACCTTTTAATTGATTCATTATATATTCCTCCATTCAATTTTAGCTTTCCCGTGGTTCATGAATACAAATCATCTTTTAAAAACAATCTTTAATTTAATTATCTTTAATTTAAGATAAATATAACAGGTTTACTTTTCGATGTCAACAAGCCGCCATCTCGCCAAACAAAAAAACAATAAGCCTCGTCCTAATGACTGCGCTCATTGCTTTGTGTTTGTCGATCTATTTATTTAAAGAACACTTTTTCTACATTGTATTTCGCTCTAAATTTGTTTATAAGGTATGTTTCGTAAATCTCGCGATCAACCGAATCCTCATTAACATAAACCTCGATTTTAGTAACCTCATTGCGATGATTTTTCATGACGGATACGGAATCCTCAAAATGTTTTTTGATACGGGGTCTTAGCTTCCGTGCCTTGCCGACAAACAGCAGCTCGTCCTTATCGTTGTAAAACATAAAGAAACCGCCGTGCTCCCTTGTAATCAGGTGAAAATCAGTAAAGCCATAAATATTGCTCAGCTGTGGATTAACCTGCTTGGTTATGGTTACGTCCGGCGCCGGAATCGTTATGTTGATCATAATGGTTCACTTCCTTCTTAGCGTATAGGTCTATATACTATCATAAAACGACAAATGAAAACCATTGGCAATGCAAATTAGGGACGAATGAGCCGGTATATAGGGCAGCATTGCGTTTACAGGATCATTTCCTCCATAATGGTGGTAATTAGTGAGCTTCAACAATATGAATCATAATGCCCCTATGACAGTGGAATAACAAGGGCTAAAGAGGAGATTGAATCCAATATGGTGAAACAGCCCTTAATACTCATCGTTGAGGATGAGCCTCGAATGCGGGAGCTTGTTGCAGATTATTTGGAAGAAGAGGGCTACCGCATCATACAAGCAGCAAATGGCTATGAAGCGTTGGAGCATGCTCGCCATACGCCGCCTGATCTCGTTGTGCTTGATATTATGATGCCCGGTATAGATGGTTTTGAAGTATGCAAGCAGCTTCGCAGTCACTCCCAGACTATAATTGTTATGCTAACGGCTAGGTCGGAGGAAGAAGATAAGTTATATGGCTACGAATTGGGTGCAGACGATTATGTAACTAAGCCATTTAGCCCCAAAGTATTGATCGCAAAAATTAAAGCCTTATTAAGCCGATGGCATGTTCATGATGGGGCCGCAGAGCTGAAGAAGCATCATGATTTGGAAATTAATGAGCAAGCCCATGAAGTTTATCTTTACGGCAAGCTTCTCGAATTGTCGCCAAAAGAATACGAACTGCTGCTGTTCTTCTACCAGCATCCAAATATCGTATTAACAAGAGATACTCTTCTTGATCGCTTATGGGGGATCGATTATTTCGGCGATGCCCGTACAGTCGATACGCAGATTAAACGTCTACGCAAAAAACTAGGAGACAAGGCTGATTACATCCAAACCGTGCGCAACAATGGCTATAAATTTCAAAACAAAACATGAGGTATTTATGAAGAGAGAGCGATTGGATTTCAAAATATTTTGGGTGACCTTGGTCGCTTTGATGTTATTTATCATCTTATGGATGGTGCTCCAGACTAAATTTTTCGGAACGTTTTATATTGAGCAGAAGTCGAATGAGCTATCTCAGCAGATGGAAAGCATTTATCATAAGTATGCATCCGGTGTTTATGATCTAAACGTCAAGCCAGAAGAGGTCGTCAGCTTTGAACAACGCTTTTACGGTGTAACAGCCACGTTGTACAAGCAAGGAAACAAAATCGACGTATATGCTGGGGGCTACAAAGCCATTCCTGCTATACCTGTGACGCCCTCCATCATCCTTAATAATGATTACGATATATCGATTCAACTCGATCCCGAACCTTACGTCCAGCCTCATCTGGATGATAAGAACATTAGAAGCCAACCCCTTGTACCTGCAGCTTATGTTAATCCCTACAGTAATCGGCTGTCAGACGCCATGAGCATTTGGCTGCAAAATAACGACCGATTCAGCACACTATCCCAAACAGGACATGTGAGCGTGACGAAAATTTCATCCTTTAATGCTGATAACGAAAACATGCTGATTGCCGCAGTGAAGCTGCCGAATACAGTGAACCATAGAGGCGGAGATGCGTATTTGATTGCGCTGGCTACACTCCAGCCCGTCGGCGATGCCGTTCAAGTTATGAGCCGATTTTATATGTATTTTTACGCGCTTGCTGCCATTCCTATCTTACTGTTTGCTTATTTCCTTTCACGCACCATTACATTGCCGCTGATGCAGCTGAACAAAGTAGCAAAGCGTCTGGCCAAGCTCGATTTCACTGCATTCGTACGTATGAACCGGAAGGATGAAATCGGCCAGCTCGCGGGAACGATGAATAGCCTTGCCCTTAATCTGCAGCAAACGATGGCCGAATTGCAGGAAGCGAATATGAAATTGCTTGATGATATCGAGAAAGAAAAGCAGCTAGAACGCATGCGCAGGCAATTTGTTGCAAGCGTATCACATGAATTAAAAACACCGGTCAGTCTAATCCAAGGTTATGCAGAAGCGCTCCAAGACAATGTAGCAAACGGACTGAAACGCGATAAATATACGGCCGTGATTATCGAGGAATCGGAGAGGATGGCCCGTCTTGTCGCCGATTTGCTGGATCTATCCCAATTAGAGAGCGGCCGGTTTGCACTGCAATGGTCAACGGTCCCGCTTTATGAAACGGTCCAATCGGTACTCACGAAGATGGCTCCACTCTTGCATGAGAAATCCATTCGTCCTCAGCTGATTGGACTAGATGCCGAAGAAATATGGGTGCGATCAGATCGGCAGCGGCTGGAGCAAGTGCTGATCAACCTGCTTGGCAACGCTATACGCCATACCCCCGTTCAAGGACGTCTTGAAATACGTATAAAGACCGAACAGCCATCCTCCGTACGGGTAGAGCTTAAAAATGAGGGCACGCCTATTCCCGAAGAGGATCTGCCTTATATTTGGGACACTTTCTATAGAGCCGACCAATCAGGCAGCCGTGAGCTTGGAGGAACCGGCATCGGCTTGTCTATCGTAAAAGCGATTTTACAACGACATGAAAGTGAGTACGGCGTGTTTAATGAAGAGGATGGTGTAACGTTTTATTTGACCCTTCCTCTACTGGATCATAATTAACTAAGGTCAATTAGCTGAAAATATAACAAAAAAACAGTCTAAACCCCTATCATTCAGGAGTATAGACTGTTTTCGTTTGCAACACGATATCGCCTTTAAACATCACTAAGTATTACTTGACAATCCTTTATTTCCGAAGAGCATCCGCTGGCTCAGCAGCAATTAGTTTCCGACTAACTATCGTACTCATTAAAAGAATAATGATAAATGTTGAAATGATGGTAATCGCCATTTGCAGGGCTTGTATGATCATTCCGCCCCCTAGCAAAAGGCTATATACATAACTGATGACGAAGAACATTCCGATACTGAGAATCGTTGATGTACTAGCTAAAAGGATGTTTTCAGCAGCTAATATCCCCCTGATCCATCCCTTGTTGTAGCCGAGAGCTGCTAAAATTCCGATCTCACGATATCTAGCGTTTGTTTGTTTAGCAAGCAGTACAATGCTAATAAATAGTGCGATGGATAAAATAAGAATGGACACAGCAAGAAAAAGCTTCTTTACGCTGTTAAAGGTTTTCTCCAGAGCAGCGACTTGCTCCACAGCCGTTTTGGTCGTTATGTTTTGTTTTTCCAAATCCTCTGTTACCGGCACAATATCCGAAAAGCTTGTCACATCATAAGAAACTGAGAATGGCTGCTCTCCTCTCTCATGCCCATACAGTGATTGCTCCACATCGGAGCTGATGAAAAAATCATCATAACCTGCGTTATAGATACCGCTGATTGTGAGAGGGAAACTGTGTCCGTTATATTTTAGTGTTATTCTTTGACCTATGAGCTCACGAATATTATCGGTAAGTTTTCTCCCTACACTTGGCGTAATTGAAATCTCGTTCTCCCCATATCTCGGCATGATGCCATATGACATATTTTCAGTGGCTCTTGGTATGGGTATTTTCTCTTTAAAGCTAACGATCCCTACACTTAGGGTAAGTTCTACGTCCTTGAGTACATATTGATAATAGACATTTTCAATTCTATGATCCTGGCTTAATAGCTTGAATGGATCTTGTTTCTCATTTAACGCGATGTATCCATTATTGAACGCTGTGTTTTTGTCTTTAAAATCAGTAATAGACTGACTCATGATGTTGCTGGATGAGAGTGAGACAACAAACAGCGCAATTCCTATTGCAATGACCAAGCTAACTGCCATATAACGAAATAGCCGCACTCTAAAGTTTTTAAAAGCACGTTTCCAAATGGATACCTGGGCACGGTTACTCGTATGCTTTGCTTTGATTTGCTTTTGGACTATCGTTTGTTCTGCTGATGTTACTTGAGATGAAATAACATTTATCTTCCCATTTTGGGTAGACAAAACTTCATCAGCCCACGAACATATCTTTTTATCATGGGTAATGACAACGACCAGCCGATCCCTTGCCACTTCCTTCAAGATATCCATAATTTGATTAGCTAACTCACGATCAAGTGCTCCAGTAGGCTCATCTGCGAATAATATTTGTGGATCATTCACAAGTGCTCTCGCAATCGCTACGCGTTGCTTTTGCCCCCCTGATAGATTTTCCACTTTTTCTTCTGCCTTCGTTTCGATGCCCAACTCTTTGATTAATGCAAATACCTTATCACGGTTTTCTTGCGCTGATTTCCCGTTCAACTCAGCTGCGATTAAAATATTTTCCATAACAGTATAACCGCTTATTAAATTGTAACTTTGAAAAATAAACCCGATATGGTTTTGTCGGAATTGGCAAAGCTCTGCTGGAGTCATTTCTGTAATTTTCTCATCGCATACCGTAATGTTTCCTTTGTAATTCATATCAAACCCTGCGAGCAGGTTCAATAATGTACTTTTCCCACTGCCTGATGCGCCAAGAATACAGGTAATCCCTGTATCCCGAAACGTATAGCCTATATGGTTTAAAATAGTTTGGTCACCATATTTTTTTGTTACCTCTTCTAAAATAATCATGATCTGTCACCTGACTTCAACGATTTGAATGTATTTACAGTCCCAATCACCATCGTTGTTATCAAGCTGCAAAACCAAGCAATGAGGATTATCAGGCCCGCTTCTATAGCATATGATTTGGCTTCCAAAACACCCGGCGAGCCAGCAATTGAATTCATAGCCATGTTGATGAGTGGAGAGGCCAACACAAATAATACAAATGCTGCTAAGCTAACAAACAAGTATTCCACGAACGTCATTTTTGTTAGATCGCTATTCCTATAGCCGTTTATTTTGAAAATCGCATATTCTCTTTTTCGCATAGCCGCTGTCATGAACGAAATGGCAAACGAAACGATTAGAGACAGAATGCTAATGACAATGACAGCTGAGCCTGATTGTTCTTTCGCCTGAGCATTTAATCGAACCATATCTTCGACCAGTTCAAACCTGCCATTCGGCACAATTCCCATCGCCAGCAGCTCGTCTTTCAATGAAATCATGTCTTCAGCGCTATTTGCTCTCATCGAGAAATTAGACGTTTTGGATTTCATGTTCGCCTGTTCACGCATTTCCATAACTGATGATTTACTGAAAAAGAATGAGTCGTTTACTGGAAACTCCTTAATCTCACCATTAATCTCTACCACAGCTGTTGTATCCGCTACACCAACAATTTTGACAGTTGTACCAACTGGCATTTCAACTGGTTCTCCGGAATCCCAATTAAATAACGTCCCGCGGAGGTCAATCGTTTTGCCGATGAGATCATTATTGGAAACGCCTAAAACATCTGCCAAGCTGTTTGAGACAACCACTTCATTATGATCACCCGAGGGCATTTTACCAGCTATTAGCTTTTTGAATACAGGAACATTGTTTGAGCCCTCAATCTTGTGCTCCTTGCCATCTAAGACTACCGTAATATTATTCACTGCCTGAGCAAATACCACGTGCTTCACACGTTCATCATTTAAGTATTTTTCATAAAGGCCTGCAATGTCCTGATCCACATCGACATTCGGCTTTTGCTCTTGATCAGATTCGCTTGAACTGCCTGCGCTTATAAATTTAGACGCAATTTCAATATCAAAAAGGCCCTCGCCAATCGCAGCGTACAATTCATCAAAGCTGTTTTGACTCGTGTTTTGTATACGGCCTGTTGTATTCATTAATAGAAAGCTTGTCGATACCAATATGGCAATCACCAACACCGCGTATCTGCTTATTTTACTCTTTATATTGGTCATTGAGATTGACATGGTCCGCTTCACAGATAATGCAGGTTTTGCTGTCATCGGAGATGATTTTGGCTTAGCTTGTTCGACTTTCGTTTCCGACACGAGCTCACCTTTATCAAACTCAAAAACACTGCTCTTATCGTCAAGCATCGAGCTATCATGCGTGACGATAATGACTGTACGCGTTTTGGCAATTTGCTTCAATATATTAATAATTACACTGGCTGATTTCGGGTCAAGCGCAGCTGTGGGCTCATCCGCAATAAGGACCTCAGGATTTTTCATAAGCTCTCTTGCTATAGCTACCCGCTGCTTTTGGCCGCCAGATAGATTTCTGACCTTCTGCTTTGCGAGCTCATTAATTTTAAGCTGCTTCATGAGCTGAGTTATTCGTTCACCTGAAATGGTATCTTTTAAATAGAGAGGCATTTTTATGTTATCCAATACCGATAAATCGTCGATCAAGTTAAATTCCTGCCATACGATCCCGATTTTTTTATTGTGATACTCACTCTTATCCTTTTGGCTGAGCGTTTTTAGATTTTGCTTTTTGTAATAAGCCTCACCTTTAAAATCCTGGTCCAAGCCTGCTAATATTTTGAGGAGGGTTGTTTTCCCGCTTCCTGATGCACCTACGATAAAGTTAAGCCCACCCTTGATTTCAAGAGATATATTTTTAAGTGCATATTCCTGGCCAAATAATCTGGATACATTATGAATTTCATACATGTTTATTTCTCCTATCTTTCCTTTATTATTGATGGCGGTTTCTATACTATAAGGGGTCAATGTGTCATTCAGGTGGCGGTACGACAATAAAAAGAGCGTCAGAAGATAACCTATGTTTCACCATAGGTTATCTTCTGACGCTCAACTGTTTATAATGACTTATATATAATCGATCAAATAAAATAATTGCACGAGGTTATCGTTCACTTTGGCAGACGAATTATATCCCCTATAGGCAAATACCTACACCACAGAAAACGCTCTTCACATTTTTATTTTATAAGTACACGCGGACGCAGCATCCGCTCCACAATACGAAGCATTCAGACTTTCTTTCGGCGCGCTAGTTGATTAAAATAATTCCTTTCTCTATTTAAAGCTAGACAAAAAGTAAGGGCACCCGCGCTTGGGTGCCCTTACTTTTTTTATTTATCTCGCAGTAGCCCCGCCATCGAGAATGAATTCTGCACCCGTTGAGAAGGATGATTCATCGGATGCCAGGAAAACAACTAAATTCGCGACTTCCTCTACCGTACCAAAACGTCCTAATGGCGCCACAATTTCGGCTAATTCAGACTCAGGTATTTTAGCTGTGCTAACAGCGTAGGCTCCCATCGCCGTATTAATGTAGGCCGGATGAATCGAATTGACGCGGACATTAGCCGGAGCGTACTCAACGGCAGCATCCTTGGTCATAATTCGTACAGCGCCCTTGCTGGCACCATATGCAATATGACCTGCAGCCCCTTTTAGACCTGCAACGGAGGAGGCATTGATGACCGACCCGCCGCCTTTCTTCGCCATCAGCGGCATAACATGCTTCATCCCAAGAAATACGCTGGTGACATTGATGCTCATCATGCGATTAAACTCGTCCAACGTCATTTCTGCGAGAGGCTTAATGAAATAGATTCCTGCATTATTAAATAAAATATCAATTTGTCCATATGCGGATAAGGATGCGTCAACGACCTGAGTCCAGCTATCCTCATGACTGACATCATGGTGTAAAGCTAGCGCTTCACCGCCGGACTGTTGAATCTCGTCCGCTGTTTTTTTAACATTTTCAAGATTGATATCCGTTACGACAACTTTGGCTCCCTCTTTAGCAAACCGAAGCGCTGTTGTTTTTCCTATACCTGTACCTGCGCCTGTAATAACAGCAATTTTGCCTTGTAATCTCATCGTTGATCCTTCCTTTCGGATTTGTCTTCCTTACGAGATCCGAGTTACTGAAATGCGAATTAGACCGCTGTGTAGCCACCATCAACAAGCAGGCTGGCACCTGTTATAAAAGAAGCATCATCGCTGGCAAGGAACAAAACGGCTTTACCGACTTCTTCAGGCTTGCCAAGACGTTTCATTGGATGCAAATCGATAAGATGCTGCGTAATCGCTTCATTCCGTCCTGCGATGAGCGGTGTATCAATGTATCCTGGGCATATTGCATTGACGCGAATGCCTTTAGTTGCATAGTCAGCACTCAGCGACTGTGTCAAAAGCTTAACGCCGCCTTTCGCAGAAGCATAAGCGGTAACATTTGCTTTGCCAACGTGGCTATGGATGGAGCCGCAATTTACGATGGAACCGCCTGTGCCTTGTGCAAGCATTTGCTTGATTGCATATTTATCACAGAGAAATACGCCTGTTAGATTGATATCAATGGTTCTATTCCAGGCATCTAAGCTTAATAGATCAGCAGGCCCGTCCTTAGCTATACCTGCGTTTGCAAACAGAACATCCAGCTTGCCATATTTGTTCACCGTCTGGGATACCATATGAATGACGTCGTCCTCGTTGGACACGTCCGTTTTTACAAACAAGGTATCAAAGCCTTCAGTATTCAACTGATCGGAAACGCCCTGCCCATGATCAGAAAAATCCGCAATGACCACTTTCGCCCCTTCTTCGGCAAATAAGCGGACGGTTACTTCGCCAATACCGCTTGCACCGCCAGTAACAATAACAACTTTATCTTGGAATCTCATGTTATCAACACTCCTTCTTATGATTCGAGTCCATAAACGGTCTCGATTACGTTGTCCAAAATCCGCCAATTTCACTCTTACTTTATAAGTACGAGTATCTGTACCTTGATTTCATCTTATCACTGTTATAAGTTAAGATAAATTTAAACAAATTGAATTATACTTAAGAAAAACTAAAACAAGGGAGATAGGTCATTCATGAATATCGAAAAGCTGGAGTATCTTGTTGAAGTTGTAAAAACGGGGTCGATCTCGGCTGCTGCTCAAAATCTTCATGTCACCGTATCGGCTATTAGCCAGGCGATTTCAAGCCTAGAAACAGAATGGGGGGTTGTCATCCTCAAGCGATCTCGGTCAGGAGCAGTACCAACAGCCGAAGGAATTGTCATTATAAAAAAGGTGTATGAAGTTCTTAACAAGTATAAAGAGCTAGTTGAGACCACACAGGGCTATTCTAATTCTGTACAAGGCCATTTGCGATTCGCCACCATTCCCGGCCACGCTTTTCTGATTGAGAATGCCGTCATGGATTTTAAAAAGGATTATCCGCAAATACGAATGGAAATTTTCGAGAAGGGCTCTCAGGAAATTATCGACGACATTCTGCATAATCGAGCCGACTTGGGTTTTATTATATTGTTTGAGAATCGCCTTGTTGAAAATATCGGACTGTCCATTGAACGCTTGATGAGTGTAAAGATGGTTGCTGCAGTAAGCACACAGTCTCCATTGGCGCTTAACAAAACGATTACGCCAGAGGAAATTATGCAGCAAACGATCGTCTTGTATAATGATGATTATGTGAAATGGTTTATGGATGACTTTCAAGCCAAATATGGCGCGGTGGATATTTTGTTTACGACAAACAACCCGAATTCGATTGGCAGGGCACTCCTAAATCATCATGCCGTAACCATCGGCCTTGATTATTCTTTTGTGAGTGATTTGTCCATTATTCGGGATCAATCGGTCATTTTGGAGCTCGATTTAACTGGCCAAGGTGCTGTTTATTTAGGCCTTATTCAGCCTGAAGGACATCACTCTACTCCGATCTCAAAGAGCTTTATTACCCGGCTTAAACATGATCTAGCGGATGTAAAAGCTAATTTTGAGTCGTAAACAACTCCCGCAAATAAGGACTCATGAACAAATCATGTGGGTCCATTTGCTTTCTTATTTCGGCAAATTCCTGCCACATCGGATAGCGCTTAATTAAATTGGCAGCTTTGAGCGTATGCATTTTCCCCCAGTGGGGTCTGCCTTCATACCGAAGAAAGATTTGCTCCATCACTTCAAAATAACGTTTGTACGGCATGCCTTTATACATATGGATTGCTATATAGGCAGAATCGCGGCCATACGCAGGACTAAGCCAGATTTCATCAGCCGCCACATATCGGCACTCAATAGGGAAATGAACATGGAATCGCTCACGTTCCATTGCCTCTCGCATTTCACGAATGACCGACGTCATGGCTTCTTTCGGCAAGCTGTATTCCATTTCATAAAAACGGACGGTTCTTTCTGTCGCAAATATGCGGTGGCTATAGTTCGCTTTTGTCGCAACGGGTACACTTGATGCACTTAACCTGCTTATGGCAGCACTTGCAGTGGGGATCATCTTACAAAGCCCTGATAGTAAGCCAAACAATGTGTTTTCAATTAGCTTTTCATTTACATATTCAATCCATTTGTTCGTAGGTATGGGCGCATCCGTCTCATTCATCAGTTTGACCTGACAAGTCTCCGCATATGGAAACCAAAAAAACTCAAAATGCCGGTTATCCTCTACAAGATTCGGCAATTGCGTCAAGCAGTCCGTCAAAGCCATACGTTTGCTCTCATAGGAAAGTACATAAGAGCTCCTTAAACGGAGCTTTACCTGAACAATAATGCCTAATGTGCCTAATGAAACCTGCAATGCTCGAAATACAGCCGGATGTGACTGAAGCGTATATTCCAGCACTTCTCCTAAGCCGTTTACGACCGTTATGCCAATCACCTGTGTAGCTATACTTCCTAAGCGCAGCCCTGATCCGTGAGTTCCTGTACTGATCGCACCTGCAATCGACTGAACATCTATATCGCCTAGATTTTCCTGCGCCAGTCCTTCTTCATGCAACAGCTCGCCTAACCGCTTCAGCTTCGTTCCTGCCCAGATGACAGCCGTCTGCTCGTCAGCATCCACACTCACCACTCCTTGCAGCTCGTCGAGCGATACAAGCACCTGATCAGAAGCAGCAACCGCCGTAAAAGAGTGCGCTGATCCTACAACGCGCAAATATTTCCCTTTATTCAAACACTCATGACGAACGATTGCCACTACTTCATCTATCGTCTTCGGATGCCGAATAAGCTCAGGAGCGGCAGTGACTGACCCCGACCAATTTGTCCAGCTTTTCCGATTCGCTTTCATAGGAAGCATTCCCCTTCTCCGCGGTAGGTTAAGTACTCATCAACAATGCCTTCCCCAGTTATCGCATACAGCATCGGAAACCGTTCACATAATTCCCCAGCCTTCGCATGCCGGAAAAAGATTGGATCTCCCAGCTCGAGAGCCAAACCGCTCGGACAACGAAGCGGCGTCTGCACCTCACCCGCGCCTTCTAACGAAATCAACCTTAAGCCTTCAGGCAAATGCGGCTGCGGCGCTTTTTCCGCGCTAACAGCACCTGAAGCGGTGTAACCCCCGCCCAAGCAGGTTACCATATCTAATCTAGGCTTCCGCACGACCTCCACCGCATATCCAGCAGCAGGCAAATACTGAAAACCAGCATAATGATCGAACAGCGTAGGACAATAAAAACCAGAGCCCACGGTGATCTCCGTTACTCCCTGCTCCAGTTTAGAGCTGCTTATACTCCCAGTACCTCCAGCGTTTACAAAGCGCAGTTCCCCTCCTAACGCATGAATACCTTGCAGCACTTCCTCACGCCTTTCAGCTACTTCTCGAATTGAACGCCGCTTCATCTGGCGGATGACTGAATTTTTTAACCACTGTCCTGAGACTTGATCCCCTAACCCAGCAATTTGCGCCTCGTACCCCATTACACCGTCCAGCCTTACCCATTTGGATTGCATAATCCTATCGGCAATCGGCTTAGCCAGCGGCCATGTGGTTACCGGAGATCTCCATATGCCAAAATGCAGTCCTGGATAGTTTGCAGACATATCGATATCCAGACAAAGCGCTGCCTGTACGCCAGTGGCTGCTGCAAGCCGCTCGATATGCTCCACATGCTGAATGGAATCAACCATAAATACAACCGTTCGGCCACTAGCTGCAGCTTCTAACAGAATTGATATTTCGCCCGGCTCCCAAACGGGATAACCAAGCAGCAAATCATCAAAGCCATGCTTCAGCAGAAAAGCCGCCTCTCTTGCCGTATAACACATGACGCCTTGATACACTTTGTCTGAATGAAGAATACGTCGAAGAACCTCCACAGACCTTATTGATTTGCTTGCGATACGAATTTTCTTGTCACCCGCCGCAGCCGCAATGGATCTACTATTCGCATCCAATAAATCAAGATTTACATAAGCAAAAGGCTTCGCTGTCTGCGCAAAAATCCTTTTATATTGCTCATAGTGAGGGAGCTCGATAGGCCATTCTCCATTCTGTTTAAGCATGTTTATTTTTACATTATATTCCTCACTTCTAGTTGAAATCCTTTTTATTTGCTGGCGCTTAGCTTGGCGGGAATGTGAGCAGCCTTGCGTTTGCCGCAAATCCGATAACAAAAAAAGAGCTGCCCTTCTCCCGCCAGCGGCGTTTGAAAGACAGCTCTTTTTTGTATATTCGAAAATGATCTTACGCTTTGTTTGATGAACCAAACTCACGCATTTTGCCCATAACGGTTTGTTTGATTCCTTCGCGACCTGGAGCAAGGAATTTACGCGGATCGAAAGCTTCGGAATCTGCGCTCAACACTTCACGAACGATTTTTGTGAATGTGATTTGGTTTTCTGTATTTACGTTGATTTTCGCTGTTCCTAGCGAAATGGATCTTTTGATGTGCTCAGTTGGGATACCTGTGCCGCCATGCAATACTAGTGGCAATTTGATTGTTTGGCAAATTTCTTCCATTTCTTTGAAGCCTAGGTTTGGTTCACCTTTGTAAGGACCGTGAACGGAACCAAGTGCAGGAGCAAGGCAGTCAATACCAGTACGTTGTACTAGCTCGAAGCACTCCTTAGGATCTGCATAAATAACGCCTTCAGCTATTACATCGTCTTCTTGTCCGCCAACTGTACCTAGCTCAGCTTCAACAGAAACGCCGCGCTCGTGCGCGTATGCAACAACCTCTTGAGTCGTTTTTACGTTTTCTTCAAATGGTGAGTGTGAAGCATCGATCATAACGGATGTAAATCCAGCATCGATCGCAGCTTTACATTTTTCAAAGCTGGAACCGTGATCCAAGTGGATCGCAACAGGAACTGTAATTTTCATTTCTTCAATTAGTGATTTCACGATTGCAGTTACAACTGTGAAACCTCCCATGTAACGAGCTGCGCCTTCAGAAACGCCAAGGATAACCGGGGATTGCTCTTCTTGAGCAGCGCCTAGAATGGCTTGTGTCCACTCCAAGTTGTTGATGTTGTATTGACCAACTGCATAGCCTTCTTTTAACGCTTTGTTCAACATTTCTTTCATTGATACCAATGCCATATTAAAATCCTCCTTAGAGTTTAACTAACTATTTTTAATCATGTAAATGCCTGATTATATTGTGACAATTATCACTAATGCATAGTCAGGACCATTAACATTCTGAATACCCGATACTTCTTTATCAATCACCCAACTATTGTACATCTTTATCCTTTAATAAATCAACTTATTTTGCCCCTAAATAACGAACACTTCCCAGCTGCAATCGCTTACACATAGGTTTTTCATCATTTTTTTCTCGAAAATAATAAAGTGAAGCAATAAAGTAATTTTATTCATGATTTACAAATGCTGATCAACATATCAAGGGATGTTTAGAGTTTGTACAGAGCAGGATGGTATAATTAGGAATGTGCTAATTAGCATATTTTTACAAATCGATGACCACAACCAGGAGGAAAAATCATGCATGTTGATCATCTACACAAAGATTCATTTTTTAGAAGGATTTTATTAGTTGTTACTTCCTTTATTTTGGTACTCTCAGCGGCGCCGATAACGCCTGTGCTGGCGAGCTCCGAGCCGGACTCGCTGCCAATCTATGTCGGCTGGCAAAATTTTAATCATACCGGTCCTACTGCAGTTGTATCTAATGATGCGACCAGAGTGCTGAGTTTCCCGGCTATTCCGGGCCGAAATAACACCGCCACAACAGCGAACGGACGATTAAGAGTAGTGCCGGTTACGAATGATTCAAGCGGCATCGTCGTTCGTACAAATAAAATTAAGCTTGACGGCGGTTTTAGTACTTATTTTGTCATGCATTTGAATGGAAGCACTTCGTTAAATAATTTAAACTTTCCGGGACCCGCTGATGGTCTAACCTTTATTATTCAGGATAATCCGACTCCTGTTCTAGGCGGGGTAGGCGAAGGCGTAGGCTATGCCGGTATTCCAAACTCCGTAGGTGTAGAGTTCGATACGTGGAAAAACCTCGGACCACATAAGGGAATTCAATACAATGATCCCAACACCCCTTTTAATCGCTTAAATCAATATCATCCGATAACGAATCCAACCGGTCCTACTGCAGACCATGTCGCTATTGTAATGAATGGCAACAACCATCATCAACAGGGCAGCGGCGACGTTATTGATAATTTGCAAGGCGCTAATTTCCGTTTGTACGATTACGGCGCAAGCAATGCTTACGTTCATGTTTGGGTTGATTATGACGAGAATGGCAATCTTACCACTACCTATGGTTTAAGTAATAATCGAACGAATGCGGATAACAGATCACTGACTCGCAATGTCGGCAAATCCCTTATGAACAAAGAGGTATATGTAGGCTTTGGCGCAAGTACAGGGGGAGCCAACTCCCATCATGATATTCTGGCATGGTATTTCAAAAACTCCTACGTTGAAGGAGGACTAAAATCCGACGGAAATTACAAGCAAGGACCAAGTGCAGTTACAATCAATAAAGTATTCTCCACAGGTGTTGGAGCACAGACGGGTATTGATATCAAGGTCAACGGCATTAGCAAAAGTGATAACTTGCCTAATGAAAAGGTTGATATCTATGTTAACAATCAATTAGTAGACGGCGAGTACAGTACAAATAGTGATGGCGTGCTTGTTTATACCTTTGATGATTCGAGTCATCTGCAGGCCGGTACCAACAATATTACCGTAGTCACCCGTAACGGAGGCACTTCTGCGAGCAGCTCAGCGATTATGACTGAGGCGCCTGTAGCAGATAACATCGTATTGTCCTATACGGCTAAAGGTAATGTGACGATTACAGGAGTTCCGAATGGAGTAGCCGTAACCCTATACGACGACAATCATGAAGTCATTGCAACTTCATCAATTGCAACGAACGGAACGGCTCTCTTGACATTGACCGAAGAAGGCAAGGATATACTGGCTGGCGCCAGCCAAATTGATATTTCATATGCAAAAAGTGGTGAAGTAGCCAGCGACGTAACTGCAGTAACTCCAATTTTACGGAGCAGTGCGCCTGAAAAAGAGAAAATTACTACAAATGTACCCAAAAACACAGTAACCGTTAAAGACGTACCGCCGGGCTCAACGGTTAACGTGTATGGCGACGATGATGAGCTCATCGGTACGGGAACCAACAACGGCGATAAAGAATCAGAAGTTGTAGTTACTATTAATTCGCCAACCAAGCTTCATGAAGGTGACATCATTGAAGTTACAATTACAGAAGAAGACGGGAAGCCTGAAAGCGAACGAGTAACAAGCATTGCGAAGCTGGAGAGCGACCCGTTGGACGAGAAAAAAATTACAACAAACGCAACGAACAATACGGTAACGATTAAAGACGTACCGCCAGGTACAACTATCAACGTTTATGACAAGAACGGCGAGGTTATTGGAACAGCTACTAACACTGGCACGGAAGCAGATATTGTAGTTGAAATTAAAGAACCGCATACGCTTGAGGCAGGCGACAACATTAAAGTTACAGTTACAGAGACAGGCAAGCTCGAAAGCGAGCCAGTGTCTAGCGAAGCGAAGCTCGGCAGCGTGCTTGACACAAATAACGTTAAAACGAACGCAACAAACAATACCGTAACCGTCAAGGATGTACCGCCGGGTGCAACCATTCTAGTATACGACGAGAACGGTGATGTTATCGGTAAGGCTACAAATACAGGCACATCAAAAACAGCCGTTGTCGTTACTATTGAACCTACAAACGCGCTTGCTGAAGGCGATATTGTAAAAGTTACGATCACAGAAGACGGTCATCTGGAAAGTAAACCGATATCGAGCGAAGCAAAAACGGAAAGCGCTCCGCTTGAGAGCAACAATGTGGAAACAAACGCAACGAAAAACGCAGTAACCGTTAAAGATGTACCACCAGGTGCAACTATCAACGTATATGACAAGAACGGCGATGTTATTGGTACAGTTACAAACACGGATACGTCCATAGCTACCGTTGTAGTTAACCTTGAAGCCCCGCATGTACTTGGTGAGGGAGACTTGGTTAAGGTTGCAATTGCAGAAGTTGGAAAGCTGGAAAGCCCATCCACTTCTAGCACAGCAAAAATAGATAGTGGCTCACCGGAAAGTTCAAAGGTTAAAGCAAGTGTATCGACTGGCAGCGTTAAGGTAGTAGAGGTGCCTGCTGGGGCGACCATTATTGTATACGACGAGAATGGTACAGAGTTGAAACGTGCGGTAAATGCCGGAGAAGAGACGGGAACCGTTGTCATCGAAGGACTTGACCTTGAGCCTGGAACCAAAATTCAAGTGACATTAACGGAAAAAGACAGATATGAAAGCAAGCCCTTGCTTATAACGGTCGAATTCACGACAGACGAAGCCATTGATGATGCACTGAGGGCCCTGCAAATTGGTTACCAAGCAAACGATACATGGGAGAGTGTTACGCTTCCTGTACTCATTGTAACAACAGGGGCCAATGAAACGATGATCGATTGGACTTCCAACAAGCCAAGTGCAATTGAAATTTCATTGCCTGAGAATGGATCAATCAAGACACTTGTTCATCGTCATGCAAAGGATGAGAGTGTTATACTCACCGCTTCCGTTTCTAAAAATGGTGTAACGAAAACCCGCACATTCCTGTTAATTGTCAAAGCCGAGAACCTAACAAAGACAACAATCGAGAATTATCGACAAGTCCCTGTTGTTGGCGGCTCAGACAACGAGGTGAGTGAGCCGGTTGGCATTAATCGTGTTATGTTGTCAAATGGAATAAAAATTGACAAAGCCATTTTTGATCCGGCAGCAGCAGCAAGGTTTATTAATGATCTTAGAACAAAAAACGGAGTATCAACTGTATTTGTTGATGAGGTTGCAGGAGACGAGCCAGGTGAGATTGCTGTCGAAATTCCTGGACAATCTATAAGACTGTTAAACACAAACCAAAATACGTTGGATATACGTACAGAATATGCAACGATATCCATTGCTGCAAATGTTATTGACCGAATGGCAGATCGTTATCTTGACTTGTTTTTCCGCTTAATTCCAGTAAAAGATGCTGGTCATCAAACGGAATTAAATACCAGCATTGTGAATGAGACAGTTGTCAGAGCAGCAGCTGGAAGCCGAAATGTTGCAGTAATCGGCTCATCGTTGGAAATTGAAACAAACTATCGCGATTACACAACAACACTGTTCTTACCATTTGCAAAGAACGGAATCACCGTGCCTTCAAGCAACTACGACAGCTTTTTAGATTCGCTGCGAGTTTTTGTAGAGCATAGCGATGGAGAAAAAGTGGTAATGAAACCTGCCGTTGTGTACAGCGGTGATACTGCAATTGGGCTAGAGATTGAAATTGACAAGTTCAGCATTTTCTCCGTTATTCAGTTAACAGAACGGTCGACAGGTGAAAGTACCGTCATACCCGCTCAGCCTGTGACGGAGCAAGTGAAGAAGACCACCATCGATCCAAAAGTGGGAACCATTGTTCTTGATCTAGTTGATGGCAGCGGTAAGGTGGACACATCAGGCTTTATAGTAAAAATTAGTGGCAAGGCAGTGGAAATAAAAGACGTTAAAATGGATGGCAATCAAGTTATTATTCAGCTGAAGAATCCTATTCCCGTTGGTTTTGAAGCAACCGTGTCTTATAAGCCGGGCAGCGGCTTCACAGGCACTTTGAAGTCTTTCACTGACCTGAACATTGCAAACCCTGGCCATCATAATGCTTATATTAAAGGCTTCCCTGATGGCACATTCCGCCCGAATAACACGATCACGAGAGCGGAGATGTCGGCTTTACTAGCACGCAACAAAAATTTACCTAATGTTTATGAATACCAAAAGCTCTACCCGGATGTTGCAAAAGGCTTCTGGGCCGCAGCTAACATCGAGCAGCTACAAGATATTGGATTAATGATTGGCGATAAGCAGGGCAACTTCCGGCCAAATGACCGCATAACGAGAGCCGAAATGGCAATGATTGCGGCCAAATGGTTAAATGCTGATCTTAAAGGACCATTCACGAACACATTTGAGGACGTATCTGATCAGCACTGGGCTGCAGCAGCTATTGCCGCTGTAAGCAAAGCAGGGGTTATGATCGGTTTTGAAGATGGCTCGTTCGGTCTGAAGGAATATGTAACACGTGCGCAAGCAGTTACCATTATGAACCGTTTGCTAGGAAGAGGACCGCTTACAGGTGTGACAACACCATCTTGGCCGGATGCGACTTCTGCTCACTGGGCATTCGAGCATATTGAAGAAGCTTCAAAAGATCACTATTATACGTATCTTTCGGATGGTAAAGAGCTATTATTTAAGCAATAGCACCATCCGCCGCTATTGAAGTGGATTCAAGCTCGACAATTCATTCATACTCAAAAGCCAAGAAAATGCTGGGTTATAACTAGCATATTTCTTGGCTTTTCTCTTACTGCGCAATCAACATGAAGGACTGTAAAGCCGTGTCAAAGTCAAGATCCCAGCGTTCTACACGAAGCTGAGATCGGTCTTTTATGACGGATTATCCTATAAGGTTATCCTTTTCTACAACCGATACTTCAAGACCGCCAAACTTTGTCGCTAGCTTACTATAGATGAAGGCACTTAACATCCCAATCAAGCCATAAACAAAAATTAGTATAACGGGCATTATAATATAAGGAATTCCTGCTGACAGTAAGCCTGGTTTGCCAATAGCGAGTCCAATAATCGCGACTAAAAAGCCTAAAGCAACCATAATGGATAATGGAATAATAGCAAAATATAATGTCGCTTTAAAAGCACTCTTCGGCCCTATTTTTATGATTTCTAATTTTTTCATAACACTTTCCCCCTTCTATTAATTACAGTTTTGATATATTTCCCACAATAACATAATGTTACATTATTTTCTTTGTACTTTTTATTAAATTCTTGCAAATTTTCTTAAAGCTGCCCCTCTCCAAACACCTCAGACCGATACTTCTTAGGCGTTACGCCCAAAGCTCCTTTAAACACCCTGCAAAAATAAGAGGAGTTTTGAAATCCAACCTCGCTTGCTATTTCACTAACACTTTTCGATGTCGTCTCCAGTAGATGACATGCCTCTCTTAGTCGCCTAGAACAAATGAACTTCGTCAGGCTGCTGCCTGTTTTTTCACTGAAAGTGTGGGACAAATAAAAGGTAGATAGATGAAGCTCGTCCGACAGGCTCTCCAGCATAAACTTATCTCTAAAGTTTGCATCCACCCAGTTGATAATCAGCTTGATCGTCAACGAGGATTTTGGCTCAGGTGCTGGGGTCTTTATCGGCGTCAGCTGCTTTTCGAAGTGGCGGAGCTGCTGCAGAAAGGAAATAACGAATAATAGATATTCCTCATGCCATTTGGAGGGAGGGACATTTTTCAACCTTATACTCAGCATCTCATAGAGGTTTATAAATTCATTTTGGGCTGGTGGCATATATAGAACAGGATGAGTTAGCGTGGACTTCCATAGAACAGAAAAAAACTTATGAAGCGATGGAAAGATCGCGAGTGCCGAAGACACAGGAAATGGATCAAACATAAACACGGTCCGTACAAAACGCTCGCTCACCTCCAGCCGGTGCAGCTGGAAAGGCTGGAAAAGCAGCAGCGTACCCGGTTTAATTGGAAATTGGCAACCATGGATGTGGGCGATGCCTTCGCCTTCATACACATATAGGAATTCCATGCTTTGGTGAGCGTGGAACACCTCCCAGCTGCGCTGATTGCTTGTCTTAAAATAGTTGAGATGGAAAGGCTCCTTGTTCAAATTCACGTTCGTGCTAAGCTTCATACGATCCCTCCTGCATCATGAAATCTATAATGAAAGCGCTTCTAATAATTGTAGCAAAAGACAGCAACAAAATATCATTTTCTAGCAATGAAATGAAAATTGCAGCGCTTACATTTTGTTATGCTGGAAGTATGTCAGACATTTAAAGGAAGTCATCATTCTTTTCATAAAAGGTGGTGAAGCCCTGCCCTGCATACTGCTTCAAGAGACCGAATGTAGAACGATCAATTAAAGGAGGAATGAGGATGTTTCATTTAAATTCAGCTATAAAAGATTTAAAAACCAAACATTTTTGTACAGCTATACTCTCTTCGTTAATCATTTTCTCATCTCTTGGCCTTTCTTCCGTTGAAGCTGCTGTTGATCCCTCTTTGCCAAACTGGACCACCGCAGGCTACAAAGGCGGGCAAGCGCTGCCAACCGGCGGTACAATTATTGATCTAACGACAAAGGGCATTTTGGCTAACGACGGTGTTGACGATTCAAATGCGCTCCAGCAAGTCATTAACGATATTCGTAGCGGTACGCTGAAAGTAAATGGTCAAGCAGTTAGTGATTCCAACCGGGCTATTCTAAAATTGCCTGCCGGCCAAATCGATTTAAATAAACAGGTTCGTGTGGACGCGAGCTACGTTACGATCCGGGGTGCAGGCAATAACACTGCGACTGGAACAAGGATTGTTTTCAAGCCATCAGCTACTTACTCCGAAGACCCTGCAAACCCTGGAGCCCCGTTAATTGACGGGAAGCTGTGGCCTGGTTATGCCGCATTTCGAGTCGAAGACCGCACCAAGCACGCTAACGATTCTACTTATGAAGGAAGCATTAATTTTCACTGGCTGAGCGGAGAAAGAGTCGCTTCCAGCGGTGGCGGCACCAAAGGCAGTACACAAATAAAGGTAGCTTCCGGCAAAGGCAGCTCGTTTCAGGCAGGCAGCACCGTTTATGTGGGAGCTGCGAACACGGTCGCCTTTTATGATCAAATGCAAGGTCCCGAGCAGTATCGCTACAACGGCCATATGCGGACACAAATGTTTACGGTAGCCAGCGTCAGCGGGGATACGCTAACGCTCGATAAGCCGCTTGAATTTGATGTTCCATTCAGCAACGGCGGGCTGCTGCCTGCAGATCCTGGCGGATCCAATGCGACCTATTACAGTAAAGTAATGAAAGTAACGACGGTAAAAGGCGTTGGATTCGAAGATTTCTACTTTACGCAAGACATTTCCTATACACCTTATGCCTCAACGATAAATGCCAACGATTATGATGCAGCATCAAATCCCGGCGGAGTCGGGCTGAAGTACAAAAATGGGGCATTGGAGTACGCCCTGCACGGCATTTTGTTCAAATGGGCGCAAGACGGCTGGGTAAAGGGCATTCAGACTTATATGACAGGCTCTCATCCGATCGTAACCGAATTCGCCAAAAATATGGAGATTCGCAATAATATTATTTTCGGCTCATGGAATAAAGGCAAGGGCGGTCATGGCTACGTCCGGGGCTCCAAGCTGTATGACAGCAAAATAATCGGAAACAAAATCGACCGTGTGCGCCATCTCACGCTTCAATGGTCAGCAACAGGCAATGTTGTTCAAAATAATGCGCTCACAACAGATATGAACTTGCATGGCGGCTGGGAACGCAGAAATCTGATTGAACAAAATACGATTAATATCCCTTTTGAACACAGCTCATGGGGTGAAGGAGAAGGCGGTCAGGATGTACTTGAGGGCACTTGGTACCCGATTTGGTACGGTGCTGGCCCGCACGCTACAAAGTGGTCGGGATCGACAGGTGAACAAAACGTTTTTTTCAACAACACCATGGCGAAACAAGAGACAAAAGGCGGCCCTTATGTCAGCTACGCGCCTTACAACCAACTCAATAAAATCTATCAGCTTGGATGGGATGGCATGGCTTGGGCTCATTTGCAAAAACCAACAGGCACGTTCATCAGCACATGGGGCGGCAACGAAAAAGTAGATTTCACTTCTTCTTTCAATAAAGGCGTATATGCATGCTTGTCATTCACGGGTGCATCCTTGCTTGGCAGCGGCACAGCGACCAATACGTGCACAAGCCCAGAAACCCCAGATACGCAGGCGCCAACCGTGCCGACAGACTTAACAGCAGCTGCGGTATCAAGCTCACAAATTAATTTAAGCTGGACTGCAGCCTCAGACAACGTAGGCGTCACCGGATATGATGTATACCGCAACAGTTCACTAATTGGCAGTGTAACCGGCACTTCATATAGCAATACGGGACTCCTAGCGAGTACAGCTTACAGCTATACCGTAAGAGCGAAAGACGCGGCTGGAAATACGTCTGCTCCGAGCAATATAGCAAGCGCAAAACACAAGCTGGCGGGGGCGGCGGTACTAACATTATTCTAAGCCCGTCAGACGACTCCTATGTACATGAAAGCAATGGAGCAAAAAACTACGGGGACGCCGCATCCATGTATGTGAAGACGGACGCCTCGCAAACTCGTTATTCCCTTCTTAAATTCAATCTCAGCTCGATAACCGGAACAGTAACGAATGCCAAGCTTCGCGTTTATGGAAGCGCATCTGCCACAACTACTTTAACGGCATCACAGACAACGGACTCTTGGGCGGAAGCCGCAGTGACTTGGGCTAATAAGCCTCCAATAGGCACAGCTGTTGGTTCTGTAGTAATGAATACAACCGCTGCATATTACGAGATTGATGTAACGGCCTACGTGCTGGCTCAAGCAGCCGGGGATGCTGTTGTTTCTTTTGTACTCAGTGAATCTGCTGGGAAGTATACCACGCTCAACACCAGCGAGAACTCGTCCAATAAGCCAGAGCTCATTGTTACAAATTAATTTGTTCATCCGCAAAACCAGGTTTATTTTGAAGGAGATGAAGACGTGACTAAGTCTTTTAAGTCCATTGGTCTGTTAATGAGTATTTTTATGATGATATCGATGCTGAATGTTGGCGCCGTGTTTGGTGCCACCTCTACACTCAGTCCTACTGATGACTCTTATGTTTATGAAAGCAATGCAGCTACAAATTATGGTTCTGCTACTTCCATGTTCGTTAAAAATACTAGTGGATCAGAGCGGCTCACGTTTCTGAAATTTAGTTTGAATGGCCTTTCTGGCATTACAAGCGCTAAGCTTCGGGTCTATGCGAAAGCATCATCAACCTCTACCTTAACCGCTTCTCAAACGGCAGACAGCTGGACACAAACAGCACTTACATGGAGTAGCAAACCTGCAACCGGCAGCCATATCAATAGTGCAGCTCTAACAACCAGCTTTCAATATGTAGAAATTGATGTAACGGCCTACGTGCAAGGGCAAGCGAGCGGCGATGGTGCTGCTTCCTTTGTATTATCAGAAACGGCTGGGAAATATACAGAAATAAATAGTAAGGAGAATACCACCAATAAACCAGAGCTGGTTGTCGTCTCCAGCATCGGCGGAGGGGGAGGAGATACAATCGCACCGACTGCACCAACTGGTTTGGGCGCCTCCGTTGCTTCGAGCAGTCAAATTAACTTGAGCTGGAACGCTTCCTCGGATAATGTGGGCGTGACTGGATATGACATCTACCGCGGCGGCGGTTTTCTCAAATCGGTAGCCACAACTACAGCCAGTGATACTGGCTTGTCCGGGTCGACAACCTACAGCTATTACGTAAAAGCAAAGGATGCGGCAGGCAATCAGTCCGTTTCGAGCAATACCGTCAGCGCTACTACACAGTCCGGCGGGATAGCAGCTTGTTCCGGCGCATTAACCTCCGCAGCTGCTATTCAAGCTGCGATGATCAATGCGAGCGCAGGTACGATAATCACGATTGCGCCAGGAACCTACTCGGGTATTCGAGCTGCAAGCGGTGATCCTAGATTGGATGCTAACGGCGTTCCAACCGGAGTTTTCTATTCTGGCGCCAGCGGCACTTCCGGCAGCCGCATCGTGTTGAAGGGTTGTGACCCAGCTAATCCCCCTATATTGCAAGGACCCGCCACCAATGATGGTTCTTATGGCATTCATCTTACAGGCGACTATTGGGACATTCGCGATATTAAAGTAACAAGAGCACAAAAGGGGATCATGATTGACAATGGAAACTACAACTTCATCTACAAGGCCGAAATATACAATGTGGGCGACGAAGGCGTTCATTTCAGAGACGGCAGCTCCTACAATACACTGGATAACGCCAACATTTATGATACTGGAAAATATCAAGCGGGATACGGTGAAGGCGCTTATGTAGGATCGGATGAAAGTGCTGCTTACGAGCACACCGTCATTGGCAATACTATAAGATACACCACTTTCGGCCCTGGAATAACAGCTGAGCATATCGATATTAAAGAGGGTGCTGACGGAACTCTCGTGGAATTTTGCACATTTAACGGCACTGGAATTTCCGGGGCAAACTCAGCGGACAGCTTTATTGACGTGAAGGGGGTTAACTCCAAGATCTACAACAATACTGGCAGCCGCAATGGCAACAGCAGCGTAGTCGATGCGTTCCAGAATCGCACACACGGCTCAAGCTATCCAACTGGCACCAATAATGATTTCAAAAACAACAATGTCCACTTGGACGGGGTCGGGTACATCGTAAACGCAGTAGGCGGTTCAGCTAAAGTGAAAGACAACACAAGATTCGACGGCTCTTCTAATCTGTATAAAGGAAAGTTTACCCTATATTAATAGCTTATAAAAAATAGCAGCCCCTTTGTCGCTTTAATAAGTAGACACCGAATAAATCGATCAAAGCCCCAGTACAATTGCACTGGGGTATTTTTGTATTATTTTACATAAAAATATTAATATCTCATAAATTTATCCCTAAAAATAGTTCAAATGTTGTAACAATCGACACAAACAAACAAAATAATATAGTTATTACCGTCTATATATTAAATTTTTGGAAGATTATATACTTGTTGTTGAAATTAACAAAATAGTTTAGGAGGATGTCTATGAAACGCAAACTGATAAGCAGAAAGCTCATCCGCATAACCGTCATTGTATTATCCACTTTGTTATTATTGGCTCAATTGGAAGCGGTGTCAAAAACCGTGTCCGCCAATGCTCCTCAGCAGCAAGCTGCATTAACGGCCTCATCGTGGGTGTCCACCCAAGTGTATTTAACCGGCGATGAAGTGAGCTACAATAACAACAACTATCGAGCCAAATGGTGGACACAAGGCGATATACCCGGTGCTGGCGCTCCATCGAGCTCACCATGGATGCTGCTTGAGCCAGGTACGGGCGGGGGCAACCAAGACCCAACTCCACCTACAGCTCCAACGAATCTTGCCTCGCCAGGAAAAACCGCTAATTCAGTCACATTAACTTGGAATGCTGCAACAGACAACATTGCTGTTACCGGTTACGATATTTACCGCGGCGCTACAAAAGTTGGTTCCACAAACGCCTCCACATTA
The DNA here is from genome assembly GCF_052114265.1 of Paenibacillus sp. MCAF9. Classification (NCBI taxonomy): domain Bacteria; kingdom Bacillati; phylum Bacillota; class Bacilli; order Caryophanales; family Paenibacillaceae; genus Paenibacillus; species Paenibacillus sp. MCAF9. Next base: position 3,162 of record NZ_JBFREL010000038.1, on the reverse strand, counting down.
ACTTACACCGATACTGGCTTGCAGCCAGACACTTCGTATATCTACTCTGTATCCTCAAAAGACAGCTCCAACAACACAACAGCAAGTACGCCCATCACCGTAAAAACCTCTCTTGCCGAACTGAATGTCGGACAAAGCCGCGTTCTAACCGATGAACAAATTACAGCACAATGGGGTGGAATTGATCCTCAATATTCACCAGCAAACGCAGCGGCAGCCGTACAAGCCGCACTGCCAAAAACAGAATATGAAGCACTGTTCCCGATGCGTATCGGCACACCTGCATGGCACACTTTCGCTGCTAGCAAAACGTATTATAAACCTGGTCAAGTCGACTATTATTCTTATGACAACCTAATCGCTGCAGTAACAGACGTTGCAAACATTAAGTACAAGCTTGAATACCGCCAAGGTGCTACATGGAACAACCGTGTATTCCGCTTGAACAAAACAACGAAAACAGAAACACTCATTTCTCAAAATGCAGATTTCAACGCTTCATGGAATTTGACAGTACCGGTCATCTCTAAAACGGTTGATTTTGGCACATTTATTAAAGAAGGTTCCGCTGTAAACCGCAAGCGCGAGCTGGCAGCTTTCCTCGCGAATATTGCGCATGAAACAGGCGGAGGCTGGGCGACAGCACCTGGCGGCGAGCTGAGCTGGGGACTATTTTGGAATGAAGAAGTCGCTTATATTAATTCCACAAACACAGGGTACATTCAAAGCCATGCTGAATTCCCTCCAGTTCCAGGCAAGTCGTATCACGGACGTGGACCAATTCAGCTTAGCTGGAACTACAATTACGGACTTATTAGCGGAATTATTTATGGCACTCAGAACACATTGCTCCAACAACCTGAATTAATCGTAAACGACGGCAAGCTAGGTTTTATGACAGCTATCTTATTTTGGATGACTCCACAACCGCCGAAACCTTCTGCACATGATGTAATGGTCGGCAACTGGACACCATCTGCGTCAGACATTGCCAAAGGGTTAACGCCTGCTGGGTTTGGTGTAACCATTATGATTATTAACGGCAACTTTGAAGGAAACAAAGACGAGACGGACTACAGAGTCGGTCGCCGTGTTGGTCATTACCGTGACATTACGACGAGAATGGGCATCAGTATAACTGGCGAGAAAGTCAATACAATCGGGATGAGCCCGTTCTAACAAAGTAAAAACCAGCCAATCGATGCAGCTGAAAAGACTAAAACAGCAGCCCCTATTTGTTAAGGGCTGCTGTTTTAAGTGAAATGCAGGTATCTATCCTGCTCGGATGACTCGGCGTCTTTTCGCGTTCCAGAACTTGATCCATACGTCCCTATCGTCATCGCGATATAGACGAATACCTATGATTTTAAAAGGTGTCCAAATTTCATTAAAATAGTAGTGAGGCATATAACTCCATCCTTTAATAAAAATTCCAAGTTTCAGACTCTAGGATGAACTTATTCACTTATTCCGACTTGCCAGTATGTTCAGCAAAACGGTTACAGCTTCAGCTCTTGTGGCATGGTCTTGAGGGGCGAATTCATTATTGCCCTTCCCTTTTACAATGCCCGCTTGTTTTACGTAAGCAACGCTAGCTCTCGCCCACGCAGGAATATCATTATCATCCGCGAAGCTTGTTGCAGCAATGGCTTCCGTAGAATGACCCAAAGCTTTAGCTAGTATAACTGCCATTTCTGCGCGTGTAATCTCTGCATTCGGCCGGAAAGTGCCGTCCTCATAGCCATTAATAATACCTTCCTGTACCGCTTGTGCGATTGCTTTCTGCGCCCAAGCTGGAATCTTTGTTGTATCTGTGAATGACAGTTCCGCTCCCGCTTCTTGCGGCTTCAACAAATTCATCAGCATGACTGCAAATTCTCCGCGTGTCACGGTATGGTTAGGTCTAAATGTACCGTCCGGATAACCTGTCACGATTCCATTGCTAATCGCTTGCTTGATGTTATCTTCAGCCCAGTGTCTGGAGATATCAACTAAGCTAATCGTTGGTGTTGGTGACGGTGTCGGTTTTGGCGTAGGTACCGGAGTTGGTGTTGGCGCTGGTGTAGGTACCGGCAAACCACCTCCACCAGATACAACCTCTTTTGCACGTGTAACAATGATATTGTATTGCTTCTTTGTAACACCGTCTTCGGCTGTTACGTGAACGATGAATGTGTTCTCTCCTACTGAAAGCTGTTTGAAACCTAAATCTGTTTCATTAATCGTAGCTGTTGCATCACTCTTAGTAGCTGTAATCGTTGTACTCGTCACGTTATAGGCTACATTTCCGGTATAAGCGAATGTACCATTTACAAACTTCGGACTGAGTGTGACGCCGTTTAATGTCAGTTCGCTGAGCGTTGCATCTGCGCTTTGCGCACGTGTTACGATGACGGTGTATTTTTTTGTACTGCCGTCCTCTGCTGTGACTTGCACAGTAATGGTATTTTCACCTACTGAAAGCTGTTTCGGACCTAGATCATCAGCTGCAATGGCAGCCGCATCATTATTCTTAGCTGCTTCAACTATCGTGCTCGTCACGTCGTTAGCTGCATTTGCCGTATACTCCAAAGTTTCGCTGTCAAACGTTGGACTAAGTGTCACGCTGCTTAGAGTCAATGAGCTTAACGTTGCGTCTGTGCTTACTGCTCGCGTTACGGTAACCGTATAGTTTTGTGTGCTGCCGTCTTCTGCTGTTACATGTACGGTAATCACATTCGTTCCTACCGATAGCTTTTTCAAACCTAGATCGGCCGCTGTAATCGCAGCTGTTGCATCACTTTTGATTGCCGCAACTGTCGTGCTCGTCACATCGTTAGCTACTTCTGCTGTATACTCCAAAGTTTCGCTGTCAAACGTTGGGCTAAATGTAACGCCGCTTAGTGTCAATGAGCTTAACATTGCATCTGAGCTTGCTGCACGTGTTACGGTGACCGTATAATTTTTTGTACTGCCGTCTTCCGCTGTTACATGAACGGTGATCACATTCTCTCCTACCGTCAGCTGTTTCAGCCCTAGATCGGCTGCTGTAATCGCAGCTGTTGCAGTACTCTTGCTTGCCGCAACTGTCGTGCTCGTCACGTCGTTAGCTACATTTGCGGTGTACGTTAATGTGCCGCTGGCAAATGCCGGACTGAGTGTCACGCCGCTTAACGTCAATGC
>NZ_JBFREL010000037.1:0-54909 GCF_052114265.1 Paenibacillus sp. MCAF9 | reverse complement strand
TGCTTACAGAGTTGCGGCAGCGTTTGTTCGAGGTGGAAATGGAGCTGTAAGCACGCATAGGTTCTTACAGCGAGAGAAAAGGCTAGGTTTGTTGTCTGTAAGAACAAATATGCGCTTATAGAGTTGCGGCAGCGTTTGTTCGAGGTTGAAATGGAGCAGTAAGCACACATAGATTCTTAAAGCTGAAGATAAGGCTAGGTTTGTTATGTGTAAGAACAAATATGCGCTTACAGAGTTGCGGCAGCGTTTGTTCGAGGTGGAAATGGAGCTGTAAGCACGCATAGGTTCTTACAGCGAGAGAAAAGGCTAGGTTTGTTGTCTGTAAGAACAAATATGTGCTTACAGAGTTACGGCAGCATTTGTTCGAGGTGGAAATGTGGCTGTAAGCAAGCATTGGTTCTTACAGCGAGAGAAAAGGCTAGGTTTGTTGTCAGTAAGAACAAATATGCGCTTACAGAGTTACGACAGCGTTTGTTCGACGTGGAAATGGAGCTGTAAGCACGCATAGGTTCTTACAGCGAGAGAAAAGGCTAGGTTTGTTGTCTGTAAGAACAAATATGCGCTTACAGAGTTGCGGCAGCGTTTGTTCGACGTGGAAATGGAGCAATAAGCACGCATAGGTTCTTACAGCGAGAGAAAAGGCTAGGTTTGTTGTCTGTAAGAACAAATATGTGCTTACAGGGTTACGGCAGCGTTTGTTCGAGGTGGAAATGGAGCAGTAAGCACGCATAGGTTCTAACTTTTGGGACAGCCCCTTCTGTTATTTGGGGATAAAATGGCGGCAGCTGATTATAGAGAGGCTGCACTCTAGGAATTAAGATGCCATTTTCCAGACTGTCCCTCTAAGCGCAAATAACCTCGTTAACCATCATTTGACGTGGTTTGTCTCGGGTTTTCTTGTTTTTGCACCTTATAGTGGTTTTTGAACAAATGGTAAAGGAGGCGTATAGTGGTTAATAGTGTAAATGACACGGAAATTGCAAAGCAAGGCAGACTGGAGGTTGCCGAGTATGGAACCATGGAAGCGTACCATGTGGATTTTATGGTTCGGCGTTCTTTTTTGCAGCTCAAGCTATACGATGTCCGTACCGTTCCTGCCGCTATTTCTGTTCGATTTGGGGGTGCCGGAAAGCTCCGTCAACCTATGGGCTGGAATTGTGCATTCCTCAGCTTTCCTCGTCGGAGCAGTGATGGCTCCCTTATGGGGGATGCTTGCAGACAAGTATGGGAAGCGGAAAATGGTCATACGAGCAGGACTCAGCTTAGCTATTATTTATGCGCTGATCGCTTTTGTGCATACGCCATGGCAGCTCGTTGGCGTGAGAATGCTGCATGGCTTTGTGGGTGGATTTGTTCCAGCATCCATGTCGATCGTAGCATCAGTTGCACCGAAGGAGAAGCTTGGCTGGAGCCTTGGCATGATGCAAGCGGGTACGATGACTGGCGGTATTCTCGGACCATTATTCGGCGGGCTGCTGGCTGAAGCATTTGGACTTCGCAGATCCTTTGTTGTCGCTGCGTTTATTATTTTAGCTGCGACAGTGGCGGTTATTGTATGGGTGAGGGAAGGCAAAGCGGACACATCTGAAGGGGCAGCGGCCGGAAAGAAAAAAGAAAAGCCAATCACTTATCGGATGGCTTTTCGCAATCGTGCACTCATGAGTATGCTGCTGCTGCTCGTTATCGTTCAGCTATCGATTAATATGATACAGCCGCTCATTACCCTTCATATTGCCAAGCTGCAAGGGGGGCTGCAAGGAGCGGAGCTGTCAGCTGGTTTTGTGCTCTCGCTTATCGGAATAGCAGGCATTTTGGCATCGCCAGTTTGGGGAAGGCTTGGTGAGAAGAAGGGCTTCTACCGGATTCTCGTCGTATGCCTGCTCTGCGCGGGATCAATCATTAGCATGCAGTTTTTTGTCCAACAATTATGGCTTTTCGCTATCGTGCAATTCATATTCGGTTTGTTTATGGCTGGCATATCGCCTATCGTCAATACGCTGGTTGTCCAAAGCACAGATGAGCAGTTTAGAGGCAGATCATTTGGGTTAACGACAAGTGCGAATCAGTTCGGTGCGATGCTTGGTCCGCTCATCGGAGGTTTGTTAGGCCTAGCCTTAGGCATCCACTGGATCTTTGTCGCCACGGGGATGATTATGGCAGCAGCTGGCGTGAGTGTATGGATAAAGCGGAGGCATGAGATGGTGAAAACGAAGACAGCCTATCGAGCTTCACTCGGAGAAAAGTGAATAAATAGGCAGCACAAGCCAAGCGGAGTCTAGGGGAAAGCGCTCTAGTTCCTCTTGGCTTTCGTTGTAAATAATAGGAAATGTTCGTTTCTATTTAAACAAAAGTCTGTTATTCTACTGAAGAATAGAACTTTGGACTGAGGAGTGAGCTGCTATCAAGCCGGTTACTGTATATGATATTGCTAGGGAAGCGAACGTCTCAGTAGCCACTGTGTCGCGCGTCATTAATAATACGGCTCCGGTAAAAAAGTCAACCAGAGAGCGAGTTATGGAGTTAATTGCGAAACATCAGTTTCAGCCGAATGCCATTGCAAGAAGCCTGTTTAAGAAGGAAACGGGAATGATAGGCGTTATTTTGCCAGATATTACGAACCCTTTTTTTCCAGAGGTTTTGTCAGGCTTGGATCAAGAAGCGCGCAGCAAAGGCTACACTTTTTTTCTATGCGATACGGTATCAACGAACGGAGATTCAGCAGAGCAATATGTGCGAGAGTCCCAATATTTGAGTATTCTGATGGAGAAGCAAGTAGACGGGATTGTGATGATAGGCGGACGAATTAACCTTGCTAAGCCAAGCAAAGCTCTTGTAAGTGAAGTGGTTGAAGCTAGTAAACGCGTGCCGCTGCTGCTCATTAACGGCAATCTCCCCGGTGAAGGGATGACTCGTGTATATGCCGATGAGCTGGAGGGCGCAGAGCTTGCGACACAGCATTTGATTGACTTAGGACATACGGATATTGCATTTGTTGGCGGATACAAAAACATGTCCAATACGATTCAGCGTACTCGCGGTTTTGTGAAAACGATGGAAAAAAACGGAGTCCAGACTCGCAAGGAATGGATACGCGATGGCGGCTTTTCCGTTGAAGCGGGTAAGAAGCTAATGCATCAACTGCTGGAGCTGCCCGAGCGACCAACCGCTATATTTTGCGCGAACGATTTAGTAGCTATCGGCGTTATGAAGGTTGCTCACAAAGCAGGGCTTCGCGTGCCGCAGGACCTATCGCTGATTGGGTTTGACGATATTCCTTATGCCTCGAACAGCATTCCAGAATTAACGACGATTTCTCTAAAATGTTATGAGGTAGGCCGGAACGCAGCGGAGCTGCTCCACCTAATGATTACGAAAAACAAAGTGAATAAGAGCACCAAATTAAGGCCGGAGCTCGTTGTAAGAGAGTCTACAGCTCCACCTTCAAAGCAAAATAATGCTTAAAATTGCGTTTTCAAATAATTATTGACAACGCTTACAATGTTGAATACAATCAAAATGTGAAAAGATAACAAGGTGTCACCTACAATAATGTAACCCGTTACATTTACAGCGAGATCGCTTCTTTCCAGAAGCCAACACATAAATACACATCAGCGAACCGTACAGAATTGCGTTCTGTTTATCCCGGTCATGACGTGTATTTATTTTTATCTAAAAATGTAACGGGTTACATGAAACGGGTTACACATTTCGGTTTTTTAGTCTAATTCGTTGGAGGTTTTGACATGGTTATGGACATTGGAGCGAAAGCAGCCGTGCGATTTGATGCGGATGCCGTGAAGATTCAGGAAACCCCTCATATTTTGCTATGTGCCTCGCTGTTTTACTTCCGTATTCCAAGCGCGCTTTGGAAGGAGAGGATGGAGCAGCTGAAGGCATTTGGTTATAACAGCATCGATGTGTATTTTCCATGGAACTATCATGAAACAGCAGAAGGAGAATGGGATTTCAGCGGAGAGCATGACATCGCCGCATTCCTGACAACGGCTGCCGAAGTAGGACTATACGTCGTCGCAAGACCTGGCCCCTACATTTGCTCGGAGTGGGATGGCGGAGCACTTCCGGCTTATCTGCTTACGAAGGGACTGAAGCTTCGCGATAACGATGCTGAATTCCTCGGCTATGTTTCCAAATGGTTTGATCACATCCTGCCTTTGCTAAAGCAGAACCAAGCAGGTGAGGGCGGAACGGTAATCGGTGTTCAACTGGATAATGAGCTCGATTTCTATGATTGTCATGACCCCAAAGGATATATTAGTGCACTGCGCGATATGGTGCTTAATCACGGAATAACCGTGCCGCTGTTCGCTTGTGCTGGTCAGGGCGGCTTGCTGCAAGCATCGGGACTCGCAGAGGATGTGGTGCCAACCTGTAATTTCTATCCAGATAATCGGGAGGCTGATTTTGAAGACAAGGTGCTTCACTACAGTGGAACCTTGGCTAAACTAGGTTATCCGCTGCTCGTAACGGAGACGAACCGTGCACATTACCTCCTACGTAGATTGCTCTCCTGCGGCGCCAAGCTGCTCGGTCCGTATTTGCAGGTATCGGGAACGGATTTTGGCTTCACGAATGCGACGAACAATTGGGGCAAGCCGCTAGCGTTTATGACGTCGGACTATGATTTTGGCGGCATGATTTCTCCTGAAGGGCATATCCGCGAGGAAGCATATGAAGGCAGGCTGCTTGGACGGATGATTGCAGCTTACGGTACTCCGCTTGCTGAGGCAGAAAGCCAAGGCTTAAGCACGGATTGGAAGCTGATTGGACAAAGCGATAGAGTTGTTGGCCCCTATGCCCTGCAGTTAAAGGGCGGCGGAAAACTCCTATTTGTTACGAATTTAGATGATCAGGATAAAGAACTAGCCATCGTGATGGAGAATGATACGAATACAAAAGCTGCGAGCAGCTTTAAGCTCAAATCGGGCAGGTCGCTGGCGCTGCCTTCTCAAGTTCCTCTACAGCATTGGGGAGTAGAAGGATCACTAGAGAGCTCGACAGCGGAGCTATATATGGCAGAAACAAATGATACAGGTGCAAGTCTCGCTTTTCATACAGAAGGTTATGGTGAAATTGTATTGCTGCTAGATGCAGCGCCGGTGGATATGCAAGCTCTGAATGCAACTGTGGAAACGATAGAGGGAGGCAAGGTCAGGATCGCCTTTGAAGGTAAAGAAGATAGCGTCTGTTCCATTATTACTTCGGATGGGCATACGTTGAAGCTATTTATTACCGACAGAATGAAAGCGCTTTATTCAGAAGGGTTAAACGATGCTGATGACACCATTAATCATGGCAAGCCGCTCCATTATTCGGATCGCACTGAAATGGCAGCTGCTGAGTGGCGCCTAAATTATTTTGATGCGGCATCACCTATGAATAAAAAGGATAAGAGAGGCCCATCCGCTTCAAGAAAAGCAGATTACTTAGAACAGCATGAAATTTACCGAGGGTATGCTTGGTATGAAGCGACGGTTCGACTGCCTGAAGACAAAGCGGTAAAAGGTATTCTTATTCGCTCAGGCAGTGATGTTGTGTCGCTGTATGCGGGAGGAGAATACGCTGGAACGGCAGTGGCTGGGGGAGGCAGTACTTATCTTCATTTAAGCAATGGCCTACAAGATGGAAAGCTGCTTGCCAGAGTGGAGATATGGGGACATTCAAACTTTGACGATGCTAGGCTTCCCGGGCTTCGATTGCATGCGATGAAGGGGATTAAAGGATTGTCAGCCATTACAGAGGTTAGAGACCTTAGCCGTAACTGGAGTGTCTACCGGGCTGCGGATCGGATTTTGCGCAAGGAGCTGATCGAGTCGCCCGATTGCAGCATGTGGCCGATCGTTAACTTTGGCGGCTGGATGTCTCCTGATCATCCGGCTTTCGAATATTACCGAAAAACATTCCGTGCATCGGAAGCGGCAGACTCGTGGACGCTGCATTTCCAAGGCATTCAATCACTTGCTCGGCTCTTTGTAAACGGAAAGGAAATAGGCGAGGTGCATCCGTTTGATCCATACTTTAATATCTCTGAGCATGTGACGGCAGGGCAATCCGTAGAGCTTACTGTATTCGTTGAGAGAGTGCTTGGTTTACCATCCGGGCAGGTTTACTTGTATGAAGGCCAAGAGGCCGACAACTTTGCAGTTTATGCGGCAGAGGAGGAAGAGCTTCTGGAGCATGCGGAAAGCTTGCGGTCTCAAAGCGGAACAACTGAATTCCCCATCTCATTGGAGCCGGGTGAAACCGCATGGCTGTATGCGACTACCGTGAATTCAGAAGCATGCAAAGGGTGGAGAGCGAAGGTTTCCGGCACTAGCCTTAAAATGACAGTGTTTCTGGAAGGAAGAATCGTTGGACGACTATGGCTGCCAAGCCAAACGAGCAGGCCTGTCATGTCAGGCGGAAGCCCGGATTCCTTTTACTTGCCGGGAGCATGGTATGAGGGTGTAGAAGGAAGCTTAACGATACTGCTGGAAGCGGTTGATCAAGAGAAGCAAGGGTGTTTGGAAGCAATTCAATTCATATCCGTCTAGCAATGACGACAAGGGGGAAGAAGGATGGAAACGACCATAGTCGAGCGGGCTCCCCAAAGGAAGCAGAAGCGAATGAGCAGCGGCAAGCTTAGACGATTTTGGAACAACAAAACGTTATTAATCATGTGTTTGCCGGCCATCGCTTTCTTTCTTATATTTGCTTACTTGCCGATGCCCGGCTTGTATCTAGCTTTTATTAACTACAACTATTCCGATGGCATCTTCAAAAGCCCGTTTGTTGCATTTGACAACTTTCGCTTTCTCGTCATGAATGGTGATTTATGGCGGCTCTCATTTAATACGGTAGCTTACAATTTGGTATTCATTGTGCTCGGAAATGTCATGCAAATTTTTGTAGCTATTCTACTGAATGAGATTCGGCGCAAATGGTTCAAGAAGATCACGCAAACGCTTATGTTTTTACCTCACTTTATATCTGCCGTTCTAATCGGGCTTATCGCGTACAACATCTTGAGCTATGACTACGGCTTATTGAACAGCTTGCTGGAATCGTTAGGCATGGAGCCCGTCAAAACCTATTCTGATCCGAAAATATGGCCGTTTATCATCGTACTCACCTACCTATGGCAGTCCACTGGATACGGTTCGATCATTTATTTTGCAGCCATCATGGGGCTGGACAATGAAATTATCGAAGCATCCGAAATTGACGGCGCCAACGCCTTCCAACGCATTATTTACATCGTGCTTCCTTGGCTAAAGCCAACCTTCATCATCTTGATGCTGTTCTCGCTCGGCGGCATTCTTAAAGGCAACTTCGGTTTGTTTTTCAACTTAGTAGGCGCAAACAACACAGCCCTATATCCAACAACGGATATTATCGAGACTTACGTATTCCGTGCCCTGATGACAAACTTCAACTTCTCACTTGGCAGCGCAGTAAGCTTATATCAATCCTTGTTCGGTTTTGTAGTCGTCTTAACAGCCAACTGGCTTGTGAAGAAGGCCTCGCCTGAAAACTCGTTATTTTAGGAGGTGTCACATATGGAAAATAGGGATGAATCACGCAGCATTCGGACAGACATAAGTGGCATCATCGTCAAAGGTTTTGGTTATCTTTTCATTACATGTTTTTCGATATGCTGTTTATTGCCCTTCTTGCTCGTGCTTGGCACCTCATTGACAGCAGAAGGCACAATCAAGAAATACGGCTTCAACCTGTGGCCGCGCGACTTCAGCACCTTTGCTTACAAAATCGTATTTGAAAACCCCGATCTCATTATTGGCTCCTACCTTGTCACGATGGGAATCACCATTGTTGGAACGATCTTTGGTCTCTTCCTCGTGGCGATGACGGGTTATGCGCTGCAGCGCCCAGACTTCGGCTATCGAAATGGCATTTCGTTTTTCATTTATTTCACGACGCTGTTCTCCGGCGGCCTTGTGCCCTTTTACTTGCTGATGACGCAATATTTGACGCTGAAGGACAATTATCTTGCCATCCTTCTTCCGGGACTGCTTAGTCCATTTCTCATCATCATGATGAAAAGCTTCGTTCGCTCGATCCCGCATGCCATTACCGAATCAGCGAAGATCGATGGAGCAGGCGACTTTACCATTTTTCTAAAGCTGATTTTGCCGATGACTACGCCGGCGTTAGCAACCATCGGGCTGTTTATCGCTCTTGGCTACTGGAATGAGTGGTACAACTCGATGCTGTTCCTTTCGGCGGATATGAAGTACAGGCCGCTACAGCTGTTTTTGTACAATGTCGTAACCAGCGCTGACTTTATCCGCAATTCGTCCGCTGCATCCAATGTGCAGCTTCGTGATATGCCGCTGGAATCGATGAAGATGGCTACCGCGGTGGTTGCGACCGGCCCTGTCATCTTGTTCTACCCATTCGTGCAACGGTATTTCATTAAGGGAATTACAGTAGGTGCTGTAAAAGGCTGATGTGCCGCAGGCCTGCAAGGGTCTCTTCACATAAAGGGCGAAGCCCGAATCATGAAAACAAAGGGGAGAAGTGAGATGTCGAACGTCAAGAAGATTTCCGCTCTGCTAATCGCTGTAATGATGATCATCAGCCTTGCGGCCTGTTCCGGCAGCAACGGAGATAAAAAGGGAAGCGGCAATAAAGGGAGTACGAACACGGAAAACGGCAATAAGGGGAGCACGAACACGGATGATGGCAATAAAGCAGCTGATACGTCCAAATTCGTAAAAATCAGCTATGTCGTACTTGGCGATAAGCCGAAAAACGGTCAGTTCGAGAAGGTGCTGGCTGAGGTTAATAAGCTGATGAAGGAAAAAATCAACGCTGAGCTGGAGTGGAAATGGGTCGAGTGGGCAGATTGGCAGACGAAATATAATCTGCTGCTGGCATCCGGCGAAGCGGTGGATTTGATTACGATTGGTACGGACTGGCTTGATACATGGGGCAATGCACAGCGTGGTGCGTTTATGAATTTGAATGATTTATTGCCGCAATATGCGCCGCAAACCTGGAATTCAATTCCTGAAGAGGACTGGTCGGAGAGCAAATATAAAGGGAATATCGTTTTGATTCCAGAAAATGATTACACACAGTGGGTTAACCATGGCTTCTTCTACCGTGGAGATTGGGCGAAGGAAGCAGGCATAACGGATCCAATTAAAGACTGGGAAGGCATTGGTAAATACCTGCAATATATTAAAGATAACAAAGAAGGCGTCATTCCTTGGGATGCTGTTGCAGCAACAAGCACATTTGGCGGATATGCAGCGTCCTATACGGATCAATTAGAGCTTCCAATTTCAACGGGCTATTTGCCAGTGTACACGACCAAATCATTTGAAGAGAAGTATACGGTAGTGAGCCCTGTATTCGAAGACACATTCCTTAATTTCGCAACATTAATGAAGGAATGGGCAGATAAAGGCTACTGGCGTGAGGATGTGCTGAACAACAAAAACGACAACCGCTCCGCACTGCGCGCTGGATTGTCGGGACTAGATCAGCATCATACACAAACGTTTGGCGGGCTGCGCGTTAATATGGATAAGGATCAACCAGGCTCTGAGCTGCAAATGTTCCCATTTGCTCGTACAGGCGGCAATAACTTGACGGAGCTCTCCATCACGCACGGAGGAACATCGCTTGGAGCACACAGCAAAAACCCTGAGCGCGCTCTAATGGCTTATGATTTAATTCGCAATGACGAGCAAATTTATCATTTGATCAACTACGGTTTGGAAGGCGTTCAATACGAAGTGAAAGACGGCAAACGCCAACAGCCAGCAGCCTACAACGAAGCAAAGGATTCCTTTTATTCGGATTTCTGGGGCGGTCGTGTCGACAAATTCGAAATTCCGAGCGTAACTACTTGGGATCAGCTGGAAGAAACATTGTACGCGGAATATGAAAAAATTAAAAAACCTTACCCTTACGGACAATTTGTATTTGATAAAACGCCGGTAGAAGCTGAATTAACGGCGATTACACAGGTATCGGGCGAGATGGGGCCTGCGATTACGTATGGTAAAGCAGGAGACCCGGCTCAAGCCGTAGAGCAATTCCGCAGCAAGCTGAAAACAGCTGGCTACGACAAGGTGCTTGCAGAATTGCAGCGCCAAATGGATGCTTACAAGAAGCTGATCGAAGGTTAACGAATAGATAGTTTGCGAAGCGCAATAGGGGTTTCCAAGCACTAAAGTGCGGGGCTCCTGTTGCGCTTTTTTCAACACCCTTAAGAGAAAGGCGTCCTTTTGGTCAATTATAATCAATTGGCGGGGTATGCTTGGTTAACCTCAGTAAAGTAGCGCTTTCATTAATAATGCTACAATGAATCTATAACCATGTAAGCTAACCCAAATCTATGATAAAGGCGGCGAAGAAATGAACTTATCAAATATTGCAGTACAGTTGTACACGTTGCGTGACTATTGCCAGAATGAAGCGGATTTGGAGCAGACGCTGCGCAAGGTAAGGGAAATCGGTTATGAAGCGGTTCAAGTATCGGGAATAGGCCCTATTGCTCCAGAAAAAGTGAAGCAATTAGCAGATGCCGAAGGGCTTCGTATTTGTGCAACGCATGTAAGTCTTGATTCTATGGTCAATGACTTTGACAATACCGTGCAAATGCATAAGCTGTGGAACTGTAAGTATGTTGGGTTAGGCTCTATTCCGGATGAATACCGCACTAGCGGGGAGGGCTATTCCACCTTTGCAAAGCAAGCGACAGAAATCGGAAGAAAGCTGCAGGAGCATGACTTGCAGTTTATTTATCATAATCATCAGTTTGAGTACCAGAAGTTTGCAGGCAGAACAGGAATGGATATTTTGCAGCAAGAAAGCGACCCGGCTGCAGTTGGATTCGAGCTCGACACCTATTGGGTACATGTTGGCGGAGTAAATCCGGTGGATGCGATTCATCAGGTTAAAGGCCGTATGGGCGTTGTTCATCTCAAAGATTTGGAAATCGTTGATTATAAGCAAGTATTCGCCGAAATTGGCGAAGGAAACTTGAATTTCAAAGCGATTATTGAAGCATGCAGAGAGATTGGAGTAGAGTGGTATGTAGTCGAGCAGGATGTATGCAGACGTGATCCGTTTGAGAGCTTGGCTATTAGTTTCAACAATTTAAAACAATTTCTATAGGAGCAATGCTAATATAGAAGCGAGAGGATGATAGAGATGAAAATCGGCATTATTTGCGACGATTATTGGCACCCGGGCAAGCTGATCAAGGAAGGCTTGGAGCCGCTCGGCAAGCAAGGTTTTCAGCTCGATTATACCCAGCATGCATCAGAATGGTCGCGCGCGTGGATGGATCAGCAGGATGTGGTTGTGCTTGCCAAGTCGAACCAAGTGTCGGCAACAGATACAACGCCTTGGCTCACTGAGGAGATTCAGCTGCAATTCCAGAGCTATGTCGAGCAAGGAAAAGGATTGCTGGTGCTGCATGCAGGAACGGTGGGCTATCGTGATGAGCCTGTTTTCTTTGAGCTTGTAGGCGGGGTATTCCAGCATCATCCGGCCGCTTGTTCTGTTACGATCGTTCATAAGGACGAAACGCCATGGGACAAGGCGCATGCACAGGACTTTACGGTACATGACGAGCATTATTTTATGGAGGTTATCGACGATCGCATTCAAGTGTTGATGACTTCGGAGTCAGAGCACGGCACGCAGCCTGCGGGCTGGATAAGGGAGCAAGGTGAAGGAAGAGTTTGCGTGCTTACACCAGGGCATCTCTTATCCGTGCTGCAGATGGAAGAGTATCAAGCAACGATAAAACAGGCTTTGGAATGGTGCGGTGGAAGCGACCGATAATAGGGAGCTAACAACAAATGTATATTTTTTATTCAGAGGAGTGAATAAGGATATGTCGGTACAAACAATGAAATGGGGCATCTTGGGTCCAGGCTGGATTTCCTCAAAGTTTGTTAAAGATTTAGCATTTGCAGAGGGCGCAGAGCTAGTCGCAGTTGGTGGGAGAAACCTAGAGAAGGCAGAGCGTTTTGCCAAAGAGTATAATATTCCACGCGCTTATGGCAGCATTGAAGAGCTGACGCAAGATTCCGAGATCGATATTGTTTATGTAGGCACGCTGCATCCCGTCCATAAAGAAAATGTGCTCGCCCTATTGCGTGCAGGCAAAGCTGTCATTTGCGAGAAGCCATTCACTATGAATGCAGCGGAAGCAAGAGAAATCATAACATTAGCCAGAGAAAAACAAGTATTTCTTATGGAAGCGATGTGGACACGGTTTTTACCTCCTATCCTTAAAGTTATGGAATGGATTGCAGATGGTAAAATCGGAGAAGTGCGAATGCTTAAAGCTGACTTTGGCTTTGATATCGGCTGGGCGCCGGAAAGCCGTTTGCTGGATCCTGCGCTTGGCGGAGGTGCGCTGCTGGATGCTGGTATTTATCCCGTTTCCTTCGCATCATTAATTTTCGGAGGAGCGCCATCCAAAATTATGAGCAGTGCTCGTCTTGGCGAGACAGGCGTAGACGAGCAGTTTTCATTGTTGTTTGAATATGAAGGTGGACGTACTGCATCGCTGAATGGCGCGGTACAGCTGGAAATGGTTAATGATGCTTATATTTATGGAACGAAGGGGCATATTCATGTGCCAAACTTCTTGTTCGGTAAATCAGCATATTTGCACCCAAAAAATGGTGCTCCAGAGTCGATCGAGGACGACCGTGAAGCAGAGGGTTATTCATTCGAAGCTGAGGAAGCGATGAATGCGCTCCGTGAGGGCAGGCTCGAAAGTTCAATCATTCCGCTGGATGAGACGCTAGCAATCATGGAGACGCTGGATACGATCAGGAAGCAGTGGGGTCTTCGTTATCCTGCTGATGAATAATTAGTAAAAGAAAGGAGTAGGCTGCGTATGCGCCTACTCCTTTCTTTATAAGTATCGCTGCCTCTAAGCAGCTGTTTTCTAAATCGCTTATGCTTTTACCGCTTGAAGCCATGCTTCAGCAATGAGTGCGGCGCCCGCAGGAGACGGGTGAACACCGTCGGGAGCCCAATAAGCCGGGCCTGTCTGCGTTGCAGCCTGTGCGAACAAACCATCAAGCGGAACATAAATGGCTTTAAATTCTCCAGCGAGCTCTCGGACAGCTTGAATTTTTGGATCCAGATCTTCACGCCATTGCTTCTGGCTATCATTTACTGGAAGCACGAAAGGCTCGACTAGAACAAGCTTAGCGTTCAACTGCTCCTTTGCTCTGCTCAGCAAGCGGCGGTAAGTGGTATAGTATTCCTCCGTGCTAAGTGGATCGTTATTGTCATAGCGGCGCCAAGTATCATTAATGCCCACATAAACAGACAACAGGCTTGGTTTCAAATCAAGGCAATCCACTTCCCATCTCCGCTCCAAATCAATGACACGGTCACCCGATATCCCGCGGTTCAGAAACGTAGCTTGTTTCTCAGGATATTTACTCGTAAACAAAGACGTTACAAGATTTGCATAACCCGATCCTAGATTTGCCCAGTCATTTCGGTTGCGGCCAGCATCCGTGATGCTGTCGCCTTGAAATAGAACAATTGCGTTTTGATCGATTAATGTCATTTTTTAGACCTCCAATGAGTTCAAATACTAGTCTTCATAAGATAAAACATGTCTTGCAGCGGGATAGCTGTGAGCGCTTTCTATTTGTCAGCAAATTCATAATACAAAGGATTCCATTCTCTGGTCAATAAGCAGCTGTTTTTTTCTTCCATAAAATAAGAAACAATTATAACTGAAGTTTCTATTTAACTTTTCTGTTATTTCCTATTTAATAGTATAGAGAAGGATAAATAGATTGGGGCAGCATTTGTTAATGGTGCGTAAACATTTTTGGGAATATTCAGAAAACTTTAAAATATACTATAAAAGATAAGAACAGAAACAGCTAGAATGATTTTATGTTTTTCCTCCTATTTTTTTCATAAAATCTTAATGTTCTTGCTCTATAATCGAATTAAGGGAGTGATGGGTATGATCTCTTCTTACTTCAATGAATGGCTGGATGAATATAATGATTATATGAGACTATACACGCTTTTTGGCGACGAGTATTACCTCGAACAAGCTGGTGAAGCGTTAGCTGGGCTAAAGGCTTTGGTCCTTAGAGCTGAGCGTCATAAAAATATTCTTCGGAAAATCATGAGCGATAAGGTTCATGTTTATTAAGAATAACAAACGAAGAGCATAACGAAATTTAAAATTTAAAAGCCATCATAAGAATCCAAGTGCAGGATTAATGGTATACTGATAAGTAATGATAACGAGGAACAAGATTCTGATAGATGCTTTAGCTGCATTTTATGAGGTTTAACTCGGCATAGAAGACATGATGGAGTGATAATATGAGTAGTACAAAGGGTAAAGGCGGAACCGGCAGAGGAACGGACAAAAAAGGCTGGAATCGCTGGCAAGCAGGGGAAAAAAAGAAGTTAGCGAAAAAGGTATTTGGCAGAAACCAAGGTGCTAAAGGCGCTGAAGGCGAAAAAGGTAAAACGGACGATAAAAATACGCCTAATGCTAAAAGCGCTAACATGACTAAAGGCAGTACCGCATTTAAAGGTGGAAGCGCGGCTAAGGGCAGAAAATAGAAATAACAAAGAGCAGCCTGTGCGTGAGCCATGGCGCTCTTATGAAACGAAAGACGGTTAGACAGGGAAGCTCTCTGTTTAACCGTCTTTTTCTCGTTGTCCTGCCGATATTTAAGTTTTATAATGGTACTATTGCTTGGATAAAAATGTGAATTGCATTTTTGAATAATGTTCAGCGAGGTGGCTTCATCATATGAGTGACTATCAATCCATAATGCTTCTTCTCTTCTTTATCTTTCCCGTCATGTATATGATTGACACCGCTTTAGTTATTATAAGACGAAACGCTAAGCATATTGAGAATCGTCTTGCCTTCCTTACCATTTGTTTGCTGGCGAGTATGATTTTTTTTCAATACCTCGAGCAGCTGTTGTCTGCCGAATATGCGCTGAATATTTCTGCTTATATGGTTTACCCGGCTTCTATAGCCGCGGTAAGCATGAGCGTTTTGCTTCATCTTACGGCAACAAACAGTTATCATCGGCTTTCTCGATGGAGCACCATAGGCATAGCTTTTATACCATTTATAATGTATTTTCTGCTTCTAGCCATAAGAGGAAGAGAATATTTGCTTGAAGGGGTTCGGGTAGAAGGTTTTTGGAAACAAATCGAAGCTGCTCCGGCCATGACTGTTATTTATGGTTTTTTGGTCATGTATTCATTGCTTAATATAGCTATTTGTCTAATAGCCCATTATAAAGCGAATAATAACGTTGATCGCAAACGATTTATGATACTGCTAAAAGCCAATTTATTTTACCAGTTGGCGACGATCGGGGTCTTGATTGTATATACTGCTTTCTCGCCCTATGTCTATATTTCAGATTCAGTCATTTTTTTGACAACAATAATATGGAGTATTTCCCTTCGTGTTTATATGAAAAATGATTTCTTGCCGTCTACATCCAAAAAATATGAGCTGCTTTATCATTTTTCCCCAACCGCCATCATTATGATCGACAAAAATATGATTATGAAGGAAGTAAATCCAGGCGCGCTTCGTATACTTGGATTTGAGAAGGAAGAGGAGCTGGAAAATCGTTCTTTATCTGAATTCATCGTTATGAACGAACGCAAAGACATGGAGGAAGCCTTTGCTTCTTCCTTTCCGAAGGATGCATGGAGAAACCGTGAGCTGACCATAGTGAATCGAAAAGGCCAGAAACGTGCGATTTTGGCTGATACGGAAATGATGGCTGAGGGTAAGGATTGGTTTTTGTTAATGGTCATTCGGGATATTACGCAGCAGCAGGAAGAGTCGCGTCTCATTCATTTTTTGGCACATCACGATACATTGACTAAGCTGCCTAACCGCTATCACTTTAATCGAGAACTGGAAGCTTCGTTGAAAGCTGTGAAATCATCAAAAGCGCTGCTCGGAGTCATGCTTATCGATTTGGATCGCTTTAAGCTGATAAACGATACGCTTGGACATCAGTTTGGTGATCAGGCTTTAATTGACGTTGCTCAGCGCCTGCGCCAAAATGTGGACCATCGGCATTTGCTGGCCCGTCTGGGCGGAGATGAATTTATTATTTTAATTAAAGAAGCGGAAGAATATGATGAGATCGTGTCGCTTGCCGAAAACATTCATCTAGCCTTTCAGCTGCCGATTACGCTTCAAGGGCAAGATTTCTACCTAGGCGGCAGCATTGGAATTAGTGTCCATCCATTTGATGATGACAGCTCTGATGGGCTTATCAAGAGGGCAGACATTGCCATGTACAATGCGAAACATAGCGGAGGCAATCAGTATCGTTTGTATACGAATGAGATGATTGCTCTAGTACAGCGAGATGTCAAGCTGGAGAAGCATCTTCGCAAAGCGCTTAAACGCAAGGAATTTGTTCTCCATTATCAGCCGCAGATTAATTTGGCAAGCGGACAGCTGATAGGGGCGGAGGCGCTTATTCGCTGGCAATCGGTAGAGCTTGGCATGGTGCACCCAGGAGAATTTATCACGCTGGCAGAGCAAACGGGATTAATTAATGAAATTGGGCAATGGGTTATTGCGGAAGCTTGTCAGCAGGGTAAACTGTGGCAGGAGCAAGGCTGGAATGATTTTATGCTGTCGGTGAACGTTTCGTCGAGACAATTCATGCAGCCGGATTTCGTGAACAAGGTTCAGGAGATTTTGCGCAGCAGCGGTCTTGAGCCTGATCGGTTATGCTTGGAGATTACGGAGAGCATGGTCGTTAATAATTTAAATGTAGCTAGAAAGATGCTCGATGAGCTTGTAGCTTTAGGTATACATATTGCCATTGATGATTTTGGTACAGGTTATTCCTCATTAAGTGTGCTAAGGCAGCTGCCGATTGCTATTATCAAAATTGACCGCTCCTTTATTACTGATATGGATGCCTATCAAGGCGGCTTATCCATCGTGAAGACGATTGTGTCGATGGGGCATGACCTGCAGAAGCAGGTGGTTGCGGAGGGCGTAGAAACATTGGATCAATATGAACAGCTAAAGCAGCTTGGCTGCGACAAAGCGCAGGGTTATTACTATCATAAGCCGCTCCCATTGCTAGAGTTTAATAAACTGCTAGTCGCAAGGTGAGGTTATGCGCTTACCGCGCCTCTATAATTATTCTAACTTATAGCTGCTTGTTTAAGCCGATTAGGGACATGCCAAAGCTACCAGAACTTATCCGTAGTAACCGCAGCCGATACCCAACCTACAATTAAGAGCTGCCCAAGTTTGTCGGACATCAGTTCCGCTATTTTAGAAACTGCGAGGTTTTTGAGCATGTTACGGACATAGGTTCCGTTATTCGTGCTGAAATATCCCCAATGCGCTTGTTTTCAAGCCAATAGCGGAACCTATGTCCGTTAAAATCTAAAAAAGAGCAAAATGACATAAATAGCGGAACCTATGTCCGTAACCCCAGAAGCCACCCAAGCTATCATCGTGAGCAGTTCTAATTAATCTTTTAAAATAAGATGTGGATATAATTGGCGATGATACAGAATATTGTGCTGAAGTTGAACATTTTATAAAAGGTAACGAGGATATTTATTATCAGTATATATACCCAAGAAACTTAGAAGATGTTTCTCGTCCATAGCTGACGTTGTTAAACAGTTGGGACATGTCTACTACATTATTTTCTTTCTATATCTAGGCATACCCTAAGGAAACCCGGAGGGCGGCGCCTCTCGCATACTCATAACCTGCTAAAAAAGCAACGTTGGAGATCCATAATAAAGGAGCTAAGCAGACTGAAGTCGCTAAGCTCCTTTTGCATTTCATTAGTCACTTTTTCTCATGATTTGGAGTGTTCCGCTAACCGAGGCTTGATGCTTCTGAAAGTCCCAATTGTGCTGAACTAGAGCATCTCGGTATCAATAATGCGCCAGTGATGCTTAAGTGTAGCTTCCAAGGCTTCTTTATCCTTCGCTTTGAACAAGTTGAGAATTTTTCGATGCTCCGCATTCACTTCCTTTAGCACGTTTGCGAGCTTTGGTTTGTCTTCGCTTGCATAGGATTGACGAATAAAGCTGTTTTTTAATGAATTCAACGTTTCAATTAATACAGGGTTGTCGCATTTTTTTATATAAATATCATGGAAATTGTATTGGTCCATATGATAATCGGAAAAATACAGCTTGCTAATATCAAGATCGATTTTGTCGACAAGCCTTTCCATTTCGGTGAAGTCGGGCTGTTGAAGTAAATCAATGCACAAGGTAGCAGCGAGTGCATCCAACACTCCAATAATTCGGGAAAAATCGAGTTTTTTCTTGGAATCGAAGGCTTTGACAGTGAAGCCGCGTCTAGGTAAATAATCTAGGAGATTGTCGGAGGATAGTTGAAATAATGCTTCTCTGGTAGGCGTACGGCTTATATCTAGTTTTTTGCAAATTTCAGCTTCATTAACTTTTTGATTCGGCAGTAATGTGCCATCTTGGATTTTTTGAGCGATATACTCGTAAACATGGTCTTTTAACGATTGGTATTTAGGTGATTGCATGTAGGTTCCCCTGTTCTAACTTACTTTAATAAGGTGAAGTTGTTTGCTGTTTAACTTTTATATGGAATAGAGAAATGTCTTAGGTGATTGAACATGCATTCGTACAGTAGATGATTTCACTATTTTATCATCTGATCCAGATATTAGACAAGCATATGAATATGTCGAAAGGTGTCATAATAACTCACATTGAAATAACAATTTTTAATAGATTCATAAAAAAACATTGTAGATAGTGGAAACCGATGTTATAATTACTACCATCATATATGTATATTGTATACAGATTTAACTCCGTATTCAATTCGGGGGATTTTAGACTAAATCAGATAATGAATTGGGAGAGATGGAAATGAAAAAGAAATTATCATTGCTGCTTATTTCGGTTATGGTCGTCCTTTCGGCATGTGGTCAAAACAATAAGGAAAATACGCCAGCTGCAACGAACAATAACGCGGCAACAGATCCTCCAGCAGTAGAGAAAACAACGCTTACCCTGGGTACAAGTGCAGATTACGCACCCTTTGAGTTCCATAAGTTAATAGACGGTAAAGATACGATCGTAGGTTTTGATATTGAAATTGCTAGAGAGATTGCAAAAGATATGAATGCTGAGCTCAAAATTCAAGATATGGACTTTGATGGTTTGCTGCTCGCACTCGATACAGGAAAAGTAGATATGGTTATTTCGGGTCTGACGCCTACGGAAGAACGCAAAAAGAACGTTGATTTCTCTGAAATCTATTACTTGACTAGCCAAGGCGTTTTGGTGAAAAAGGACCAAACTGAGCAATTCAAGTCATTGGATGATTTGAAAGGCAAAAAAATCGGTATTCAAAAAGGTTCGATTCAAGAAGGCATTGCACAGGAAATCGCCGATGCGAAGCTAACGGCTTTGGCTAAAATTCCTGAATTGATTTTGGAGCTGAAGAGCGGTCGTGTAGATGCCATTATTCTAGAAAAACCGGTTGCGGATCAATACGCAGTGGCCCAAACGGATATTGCAGTGTCTGAAGTAAAGATTGAGCAGCCCGTAGAAGAAGCTGGCGTATCCATAGCTGTTAAGAAGGGCAACCAAGATTTGCTTAATAAAATTGATGGAACGATTGCTCGTTTGAAGGAAAGCGGCGAAATTGATCGTTATGTCGTTGAGGCAAATGAGCTGGTTGGAGAATAAAGAGCGGACGGAGTAGTTGGATATGGATTTAAACTTCGGTTTCATGGCTGAGTATTGGCCGATTTTTTTGAGAGGAGCCTTGGTCACGCTGGAGCTGTCTTTCTTCGGCGTGGCACTAGGCACAGTGCTTGGGGTTGTCTTTGCATTATTGCGAATCTCGCGCATCTGGCCGGTTAAGTTTTTGGCCTCTACCTATATCGAGATCATACGAGGAACCCCGATGCTCGTGCAAATCTTTATTATTCATTATGGACTGACTGGATTTGGCATAAATCTTCCGCCTTTTATATCCGGAGTGGTTGCTCTTACGATTAATAGTTCTGCCTATATGGCTGAGGTGTTCCGTGCGGGAATCGAAGCAATCGACAAGGGTCAGACGGAGGCGGCTCGATCATTGGGGCTGAGCAGAGGTATGGCGCTTCGGTACATCGTGCTGCCGCAAGCTTTCCGCAACATGCTGCCGGCAATCGGCAATGAATTCATTATTATTATAAAAGATTCCTCGCTTATATCCGTCATAGGCATTGCGGAGCTGATGTTCAATGCTCGGACGGTTCAGAGCGTCACCTTCTCGCCGATGGAGCCGTTGTTAATCGCCTGCGCTTTATATTTTATCATGACATTTACATTATCCAGGCTGCTTGCTGTGCTAGAGAGGAAGTTGAGAAGCAGATGATAGTCGTAAAAGGGCTGCGCAAATCTTATGGAAAAAACGAAATATTGAAAGGGATAGACACGGTGATTCGCAAAGGCGAGGTCGTCGTTGTTATTGGGCCAAGCGGCTCTGGAAAAAGCACCTTTCTTCGTTGTTTGAATCGATTGGAGGAGCCTTCGGCTGGTCATATTCAGCTGAATGATCGTGAAATTATAAATAAACAATCGGAGTTAAATCGGATTCGTCAAGAAATGGGCATGGTGTTTCAGCATTTTAATTTATTTCCGCATATGACCGTCTTGGAAAATTTGACCCTTGCTCCGCGTAAGCTAAAGAAGCTGAGCAAAGAGCAGGCAAATGTAGAAGCTGTGGAGCTGCTGCGCTTAGTGGGGCTCGAAGACAAGAAAGATGCCTATCCAGATCGTCTCTCAGGCGGACAAAAGCAGCGTGTTGCGATAGCGAGAGCGCTTGCCATGCAGCCTAGCGTGATGCTGTTTGATGAACCAACGTCAGCACTCGATCCTGAGATGGTTGGAGAGGTGCTTGAAGTCATGCGGAAGCTTGCTCAAAACGGAATGACGATGGTTATTGTAACGCATGAAATGGGTTTTGCCCGCGAGGTTGGCGATAGGCTGCTGTTTATGGATGGCGGCTGCATTGTTGAAGAGGGAGTGCCGCTGAAGGTATTCCAAAATCCTCAGCACCCGCGAACGCAAGATTTTTTGGCAAAGGTTTTATAGCAGCAAGGTCGTTTAGTTTGTAAATTCCTGGTGGTTAATAATCAATCCAGGTTTTTTTATAACAGTAATTGAATATTGTATACAAATTTACAGGGAGTGATTTCATCGATATGACATCTACCAAATCTACAGCGGTTGTCATGGAGCAGTCGGATCGATACGGCGCACACAATTACCATCCGCTGCCTATCGTTATTTCGGAGGCTGAAGGTGTCTGGGTGAACGACCCTGAAGGCAATCGGTATATGGATATGCTCAGTGCGTACAGCGCTCTTAATCATGGTCATAGGCATCCAAAGATAATTCAAGCGCTTAAGGATCAAGCGGATAAAGTAACGCTCACTTCACGTGCTTTTCACAATGATAAGCTAGGCGAGTTTTATGAAAAGCTCGTTAATTACACGGGTAAAAATAAAATTTTGGCAATGAACACGGGAGCAGAAGCAGTGGAAACCGCCATTAAGGCGGTTCGTCGCTGGGCATATCGCGAGAAAGGCGTGGAGCACGACCAAGCGGAAATTATCGTTTGTATGGGCAATTTTCATGGTCGGACGATAACGGTCACTTCCTTCTCATCAACGGAGGAATACAAAAAGGATTTTGGGCCATTTACGCCAGGCTTCAAGCTTGTTCCTTATGGCGATTTGGCTGCTCTTGAACAGGCGATTACACTAAATACAGCAGCCTTTCTCGTTGAGCCGATTCAAGGGGAGGCGGGCATCATTATTCCGCCGGAAGGATATTTGTCAGGAGCTTATGCATTGTGCAAACAAAATGATGTGCTGTTCGTGGCTGATGAAATTCAAACCGGTTTTGGGCGTACAGGCAGACGCTTTGCGTGCGATTGGGAAAATGTAACGCCAGATGTTTATATTATGGGCAAAGCGCTGGGCGGCGGGGTAATGCCCATTTCGGCAATCGCCGCAAACGATACGATTTTAAATGTTTTTGAGCCTGGTTCGCATGGATCTACGTTTGGCGGCAACCCGCTGGCATGTGCCGTCTCTTCAGCAGCGATTGTTGTCATTGAGGAGGAGAAGCTGGCAGAGCGTTCGGATGAACTGGGGAAATATTTTCGAGAACAATTAGCTGAAATTAGTTCACCGCATATTGTGGAAATTCGCGGTAAGGGCTTGTTTATCGGTTTGGAGCTTGATACAGCAGCGAGGCCATGCTGTGAACGTCTGATGGCGAAAGGGCTATTGTGCAAAGAAACACATGACACGACCATTCGGTTCGCGCCGCCGCTCATTATAACGAAAGAAGAGATCGATTGGGCGATAGAAAGGATTGCACTTGTGCTTCAATCCGAATAAGGGATGAATTTGCGGACGGAGACAGCTTAAGGAAGGGGATGTTCACTATGGGAAGCATTGGGGAAGCGAATCTTAACAAGACGGGGAGGACGGATTTTATGGCGAGCAAAAAAGTGAGGCTCATAAGCGTTCCGTTCTGGATGGGCGGAAGCCGCGCAGGATCGGAGCTTGGACCGGAAAGCATTATTCAATCAGGGCTAGCGCGTCAAATCAGAAGTATGGGATTTGATTTAGTTGGCAATTACGAGGTCAGCTGCCCGAGGCATGGCGTGCTTGATCCGAAGCAGCCCAAGATGAAATATTTTCCTGAAGTGAAAGAGATGAGCGGGCTAGTAGGTGAACAGGTCTATCGCGCAGTGCTTGCGGACTCTTTTCCTCTCGTATTAGGGGGGGACCATAGTGTTGCGATTGGCTCGTTAGCTGGTTTGACTGGTCATTACAATAATTTGGGCATTATCTGGTTTGATGCGCATGGCGACTTGAATACGGAGGAGACCACTCCTTCCGGAAATATGCACGGTATGCCGCTTGCGGTAGCGATGGGTCTAGGGAAATTTAAGCTATCCGATATACCGGGAGCTGGACCGCTCATTAAGAAAGAAAATGTAGTAATTATCGGAGCGCGTGATTTGGATCATTACGAGAAGGAGCTTATTCGCTCGGAAGGAATCGCTTGCTTCACAATGCATGACATTGACCGAATGGGAATGAAGGCAGTCATGGAGAAGGCGATTGAGATTGTGAGCAGCGGTACGGATGGCGTGCATGTAAGCTTTGATATGGATTGTATGGACCCGGCGGAAGCTATGGGTGTAGGAACGCCGGTTCCAGGCGGAATAAGCTATCGCGAAGCGCATTTAGCACTGGAGCTGCTAGCTGAAACAGGCCGCGTGACATCTATGGATATTGTGGAAGTAAATCCTTTGCTGGATGTAGGCATGCGTACCTCTCGGCTTGCCGTTGAGATGGCAACCTCTCTGCTTGGCAAACGAATCATATAGAATCTAGGCGGTTAGGGGACGTAGGTTTGCTATGGAAAAAATGATGAGGAGCTTTTTTCTGACTCTCGGCAAAAGCAGTCGGATTGGGAGTTTGGCGCGTAAATATGGCCTCAAGCTGGGAGCTAGCCGATTTGTAGCTGGGGTTGAGATAAGCAGCGCCATTGAAGCGGTCAAGAAGCTTAATAAACAAGGGAAAATGGCAACTTTAGATCATTTAGGTGAATTTATTCGAGGCAAGGAAGAAGCAGCCCATTCCGCAAATATGTGCTTGCGTACGCTTAAGGCAATTGCTGCTTCTAATGCAAATGCGAACCTATCCTTAAAGCTTACAAGCTTAGGACTGGATCTGGACAGCAAGCTGTGTGAGGAGCATATGAGAACGATATTGGATGCCGCTGCAAAAATGAACATTTTTGTTCGAATCGATATGGAAGATTACTCTCACTGCCAGCCTGCTCTTGATCTATATAAGAGGCTGCGAGAGTCATACGACCATGTAGGTATCGTTATTCAAGCTTATTTGTTTCGTTCGGAGCAGGATGTTCATGAGCTAGGACTTAATCGTGCCAACCTAAGATTGGTGAAGGGCGCTTATAAAGAAGCTGAAGAGGTTGCCTATCCGCAGAAAACGGATGTTGATCAATCATTTGAGAGATTAATTAAGATGCATTTGCAGAGCGGCAGCTACACGGGGATAGCGACCCATGATCGCGCCATCATTGAGACCGCAAAAAGATTCATCAAAGAGCAGGGGATTCGAGTGGAGCAATTCGAGTTCCAAATGCTTTATGGCATTTGCGAGGAGCTGCAGGATGAACTCGTTCGCGATGGTTATAGAGTAAGAATCTATGTTCCTTACGGTGAAGATTGGTTTGGTTATTTCATGCGCAGACTGGCTGAACGACCTGATAACGTTTGGTTTGTACTGAAAAATATGTGGAAGTAGAGGGGAATGACAATGAGAGAATGGAATGTAACGCCATTTGTTACTGAACCGATGACTGATTTTGGCAATGATGAGAACCGTGCCGCCTTTCTGGAAGCAATTGCTCATGTGAGAACGGAATTAGGCAAGCAATACCCGCTGCATATTGGAGGTCATGCCGTCCATACCGCTGATTATATCGTATCGCGCAACCCGGCAAAGTCGGATGAAGTAGTAGGTGAAGTGGCAAAAGCGAGCCAAGAATTAGCTGAACAGGCGATGAAATCAGCGCTTGCTGCTTTTGAAACGTGGAAATATACATCGGTATGGACACGGGCGAGGTGCTTGATGAAAGCCGCGGCGCTCATGCGGGAGCGGAAGCATTATTTTTCGGCGTGGCTCGTAATTGAGTCGGGTAAAAACTGGGCAGAAGCCGATGCGGATACGGCAGAAGCGATTGATTTTATGGATTATTATGCACGTGAAATGTTGAAATTAGCGGAAACCAATGAGCTAAAACCGCTGGTTAAGCTAGCAGGTGAAGACAATCGGCTGACTTATATTCCGCTGGGCGTCGGGATTGTTATTCCGCCTTGGAATTTCCCGCTGGCAATATGCGCTGGAATGGCTAGTGCCTCTATTGTTGCAGGCAACACGATTATTATGAAACCTGCATCTACAACTCCGATTATTGCTTACAAGTTTTATGAGCTGATGGTGGAGGCGGGGATGCCTGCTGATGTTATTCAGTATTTGCCGGGAAGCGGTGCAGAAATCGGCGACTACTTGACTAGCCATCCAAAGACCAGATTCATTAGCTTCACAGGCTCGAAGGAAATAGGGCTGCGTATTAATAGGCTCGCTGCTGAACAAGCGCCGGGACAAATATGGATGAAGCGAGTTGTTGCGGAAATGGGCGGGAAAGACGGTATTGTCGTAGATGAAACGGCCAATATCGATGCTGCTGCTGATGCTATTGTAGCTTCTGCTTTTGGGTTTCAAGGACAGAAATGTTCGGCAGGCTCAAGGGCCATTGTTGTAGCGGATGTGTATGATGAGCTAATTGAAAAAGTGAAAGAAAGAACGAGCAAGCTTGTTATGGGTTCCCCGGAAGAGAACGCGGCAATCGGGCCTGTCATTGACAAAGCATCTTTTGAAAAGATTTTGAATGCCATTGAGAGAGGCAAGAGTGAAGGTAGATTGATAGCAGGCGGCGGAAAAGGAATAGAGAGCGGCTATTTCATAGAGCCAACGGTATTTGCTGATGTTGCTCCAAAAGATTCGTTAATGCAAGAAGAGATATTCGGGCCTGTACTAGCCATTGCTAAGGCGAGGGATTGGCAGGAGGCTATTCGTATATACAATGATACGGAATTTGGGCTGACAGGAGCTTTTTTCTCGGCAGAAGAGGATCGTATCCAAGCAGCGCTGCAGGAAATGCATTGCGGCAATCTGTATATTAACCGTAAATGTACGGGAGCGTTAGTAGGCGTTCATCCCTTTGGGGGATTTAATATGTCAGGTACAGATTCAAAGGCTGGCGGACATGATTATATGCTATTGTTCACGCAAGCTAAACTCACGTCTATTAAACTATGAATGAATAATGGTCGGTACTTCATGAATTTAATGTTATATAAAATAACATAAAAGATTGATTTTTATCGAATATTGATCGAATATCTAAAAATATCATTGTTTATATGGAATGTTGATGTTACACTATCTCACGTATAGAAGTATATTGTATACAAATTTTGACGCTTTACCCACATATACATAAAGGCACATCCTAGATTAAGTCAAAATTGATTAACGCAAAGGCGGAATGGGAGTGATGAGTATAGCATTGTTAATTTGTCGATTGCTGCACTCTGTTTATTGGATTAATTGCTAGACAAAAAAGGAGGAAGAACATGCCTAAGAAGATTATCTCTCAAAAGCTTCTCGCACTCATGCTTTCCTTAATGCTTATTTTCTCTATCATTGCTCCTGGTGCTGCATATGCGCGGGAAGGTGCCGGTACAGGTTCGGTTCCTGCTGAGGAGACTGTAGTCGCTCCAGGAACAACGGGGCTGGATGAAACTTCCGATACGGAGCCACTGATTGTCTCTGCACTTGCTGAGCCGGAAGATTCGGTTGGCAAAAGTGCTTATGATTATCTTAATTATATGGCGACCACAATCGGTGCTCGTGTTGCGGGTACAGCGAAAGAGGTTGAAGCCGGAAATTATGTAAAGGCTGAGTTTGAAAAACTAGGACTTAATACTGTGGTTCAGCCGTTCAGCTATACTCGCGGTGGGACAACGGTTAATTCAAATAACATCGTCGCAACTAAAGTAGGAACCTCGCCGAAGGTTGTAATTGTAGGCGCGCATTATGACTCCGTCAGCGCAGGCAAAGGCGCTGATGATAATGCTTCAGGTGTAGCGGTTATGCTGGAATCAGCGAAAGCAGTATCCAAAGTAGCTACGCCGTATACGATTAAATTCATTGCGTTTGGCGCAGAAGAGCAAGGACTTAGAGGTTCTCAATATTATGTGTCTCAAATGACGGCAGAAGATAAGAAAAACACAGTTGCGATGATTAACCTCGATAGTGTGGCTGTCGGCGACAATATGTACATTTATGGCAGCAAAGGCTCAAAAGGTTTCGTTCGTGACCTCGGCCTTAGCATTGCTGATCGCCTTGATCTTTCCGTCATAACTAATCCAGGTGAAAATCCTCAGTACCCAGCTGGTACAACCGGAGACTGGAGCGATCATGCGCCATTCTCGAAAGCAGGCATTCCTTACGCCTACTTGGAAGCGACAAACTGGAGCCTTGGCGACAAGGATGGTTATACGCAAACTACACTGGATGGAGAGATATGGCACACAGCAAAAGATACTCTTGATTACATCGAATCTGCTTATCCGGGAAGAATCCAAGAGCATTTAACCACATTTACAAAATTGCTGACAGGCATTCTTCTAGAAGTAGAAGAGCTTGCACCTGAGAAGCTTAAATTAAGTACAGATAAAGCATCCATTACGGAAAAAAGAACGATTGACGTTTCATTCGAATTGCCAGCAGGCGTAGCGCTTGCAGATCTAAAATGGAGCTATGGCGACAAGCCTCTGACCGAATGGAAGAAGTGGGGCACGAACTCGTATTCGGGAGACCCATTCATCTATTTGGAAGGGACGCCAGTGCTGGATGGAACGACGGTTAAAGCGCAAATTACGTTTGACCTTATTTACAACACAACCAACTTGTCAGGTTCTCACCGCTCCAGATACCCGGCAATGCTTGGTACACGTGATTTTGCTGTTCTAGATCAGAATGGCCGCACCATTGCGACAGCGCCAATTAAGCTTAATGTGTATGACAGCTATCATTCGTATGATGAAATTAAACCAGAGATTGACGCCATTACAGCAGAAATTAATGTGAAAAATAATCGCTATGTCGAAACGCAGGTTCTTGGCCAATCCGTGCAGGGCAGAAACATTTACTTTACGATTTTGGCAAAGGACAAAGCTTCTGTAGACAAATATTTAAATGAAACGATGCCTGCTATGATGAATGATCCGAAGGGCTTGCAGGATAAAATCAAAAATGGCACGTTCACAGACTATAAAGTTCCAGTATGGCTTAACAACATCCATCCGGATGAAGCGCCTGGCGTAGACGTTATTCTTAACTTCTTCCGAGAAATGGGGATGAAGGATAATATTACGTTTAATACGAACGAGGATGCTGCAAATCCGCTGCCCGTTACATTAAACGTAAATGATGCGCTTGAAAATGCTATTTTCCTAATGAATTTTACGGAAAATCCAGATGGTCGCTCATTGAATACGCGGGCAAATGCCAACTCGTTTGACTTGAACCGCGATAATTCCTATCAAACACAGCCCGAAACAAAAATCGTAACGAAAGAAATTGCCAAATGGTCGCCGCTTTCCTTCTTGGATATGCACGGTTTCGTAGGCAGCTTCCTGATCGAGCCGTGTACGCCGCCGCATGATCCGAACTTCGAGTACGATCTATTGATTGGAAGCATGCTCGAGCAAGCGAATGCGATGGGTAAAGCAGGTATTGCTAATACCAAATATACAAGCTACGAAATTCCGTATGAATCTCATCAAAACAACAGCGGACCTAATAAATCAGGTTGGGACGATGCATCTCCTGCGTACACAGCTGTTTATGCGATGCACCATGGTGCATTAGGTCACACGCTGGAAATACCAGAGCTTAACGAGGATTCAACGACTGCACTCTTCTATGCGAGCGTTGCTGCAACAAAATATGTAGTAGAAAACAAAGAAAAATTGTTTTTGAACCAGCTTGAAGTTTATAAACGCGGAGTTGAGAATACAGACAGCCGTACCGTTGATAAATATTTGACGAATGCTGCTGATCAAGTCATTGGCAGACCGCGCGGCGCAGAAACTAATTTCTTCCCAGACTATTATGTTCTTCCTGTAGCAAGCGATTTGCAAAAAAACCGCCTAGCAACGTATGAAATGGTTCAGTACTTGCTGAGCAATGGCGTGAAAGTCGAACAAACCACGACACCCGTGACGATTGGCGAGGTCGTTTATCCAATTGGCTCTTACGTTGTCAACATGAAGCAAGCGAAGAGGGGTTACGCTAATCTCGTCTTATATGACGGCTTTGATGTATCGGATTTCTCTGAAATGTATGCCGAAATCGTTCAAAGCTTTGCTGATATGAGAGGTTTTGATCGTTATGTGGTTCGTCAAGATGGAGCCTTCTCCGGTAAAACGACGAGTGTTACTGGAGTCGTGATCCCAGAGACGACCATTCCAGGCGACGCAGAACAGTATGTCATTAGAAACACGAGCAATGCGGCAATTAAAGCAGTGAATGAATTGCTTGCAGCTAAGAAAGCAGTAACGATGCTGAGCAAAGGCGCTGCAGGTTATGAGTTAGGAGATTTCCTCGTTTCCAAAGCGGATCTCCAGTCTATTTCCAAAAAGTATTTGCTCGATGTTATTGCTTTTGACAGTAAGAACAGCAAGGAAGGCCCACTGTTGAAATTGACGACGGTATCCGCAACAGGAGTCCCTGCTTTTGTTCTAAAAGATTTGGGTTTCCCAGTTACTACAGATATGGCAGCAAGCGATGTACTTATTAACACAAGCGGACAAGCAAGCACGAACCTGATCGGTGAAGGCAAGCCTTATGTTGGATTCGGAAGATCAGCAATGAACACGATGAAGGGTTCGACGCTGTTGCCAGGTTTCGATTTCGCAACGACAGGAAGCTCCCATGAAGGCTTGTTCAAAACAGAGCTGGATCAAACGCATTTGATTACAGCTGCGTACGATGCAAAAGAATTCTTCTACACCGCATCGGGTTCATGGATCACTTCTACTCCTGCAAATGCGAAGGTGTTGGCAACGGCAAGCACAGATGCTGACTTCTTTAAAGCAGGCTGGTGGCCTGGAAATGATAAAGTAAAAGGTAAAACGATTGGCTTCACTTACAAGAAAGGCAAAATTAATGTCACCTTGTTTGCGAATGATTTGCTGAACAGAGCACACCCGCAAAAGCAATTCAGAGTAGTAGCCAATGCAATATTCGCTGCGGCATCTGCTGAGGAGACGGGACCTGTTGCAACACCAACACCAACACCGGACCCAGGCACTGGCGGACCAGATCCAGTTGTAACGCCAACGCCAACACCGACTCCGAAACCGACGCCAACGCCAGTTGACGTTCCTGAGTTTAAAGATTTAGGAGCTGTCGAGGCTTGGGCTGGAGACGCAATTAAGGAGTTGGCTGGAAAAGGCATTATTACAGGTATTAGCAGCACATCATTTGCACCGCTTAAACAAGTAACGCGAGCTGAGTTTTTGACCATGCTTGTTCGCGCTTATCAACTAGCGGATGAGAGTGCTACGGCAAACTTCAGTGATGTGAAAACGTCTGATTGGTACTACGCTTCAGTAGCTGCAGCGGTGAAAGCAGGACTGGCTCAAGGTGTAGGAGAGGGCAAATTCGATCCTAACCGACCAATTACACGTGAAGAAATGGCTATTATGGCTGCGAACGCCTTGAAGCTCATCAATAAGGATGCAGCAGCAAGTGACGTAGAGGGTGCCTTAAGTAAATTTAGCGACCAAGCTAAAATGGCATCGTATGCGAAAGAAGCGATTGCCCTTCTGACAGAGCAAGGTGTGATCAACGGCATGACGGACGGCTCCTATGCTCCAAAAGGCATAGCTAACAGAGCGCAAGCAGCCGTTATCATTAGCAAGCTCCTTAAGAAAAATTAAATTATAGCAATAAATAAAAGGGCTGCCAGCGGCAGCCCTTTTATTTAAAGCTTGTTCATGAAGTACATATTGTCTCACAGAAAACGTAAGGAGGACGGCATAGATGAAATTGAATATTGGGAGCAAACGTAAATTAACGATAGCCAATAAGATTTACGGCAGTTTTTTTGCTGCAATTGTTTTTATTATGCTTCTATTATGCTTTATTTTTTATAATCTCAATAACCTTAATAGATCCTATAATGAGCTTATTAACAATAATGTAGCCGTCCTTATGAATATGGAGTCTATTCAAAGAAATGCCGTTCAGCTCAATAGCAGCTTTAGCGATTACTTATTGAATAAAAATAAAGACATTTTAAAAGAAATGGATGCGGTAAGTGCGGATATTGTTATTCAAGCAAAGGCAGCACAAGCTTTGATACAAAATGAGG
This sequence comes from Paenibacillus sp. MCAF9, assembly GCF_052114265.1. Classification (NCBI taxonomy): domain Bacteria; kingdom Bacillati; phylum Bacillota; class Bacilli; order Caryophanales; family Paenibacillaceae; genus Paenibacillus; species Paenibacillus sp. MCAF9. The sequence goes on along the minus strand of NZ_JBFREL010000037.1, from coordinate 23,781 downwards.
AAGATATTAAAGCGCTTGAAGCCCTTCTGGGCTGGAACAATCAATACATGGAACGGATAGCAGCGTTTAACGATGTGGAGCAGCTAAAAGCCACTTCTTATGCCAACACACGCGTTTTCCCTTTGGCCAAGCTAATTCGCACCAATGCGATTAAACTCGCTCAAAAACAAGAAAGCGTTATGGCGGAAAAGGTACTGGCAAACGATAGGGAAGTTAATCAGTCAAATATTTCTATGCTTATCGGAAGTATCCTCCTTATTGTGGTGACGCTGCTGCTGGGTACGCTGCTTTCTAGAAATATTTCCATTCCCATTAGACGGTTGTCGGGATTAGCTGTGGCCGTAGCCAGCGGTGATTTGCGCAGCACGCCTCTTCACATTCGAAATAAAGATGAAATCGGTTCATTAGCAGACTCGTTTGACAGTATGAGAAGCGGTTTGCAGGAGATGATAGAGCAGGTCAATCAGGCAGCGAAGCAGCTGGCAGCAAGCTCGGAGGAGATGCGTGAAGGAGCCAAACAAACCTCAGCAGCTACGTATTACATCGTTGAATCGACGCAGCTGGTTGCTGCATCAGCGGAGGAGCAGCTGCAAGGCTCAGAAGCAATTTCAGCAGCGATGGAGGACATTGTCGAAGCAATTAGAAGCATAACATCCGCGGTAACGGTGATTTCGGAAACGTCAGAGCAAGCCATTCTTATCGTAGATGGCGGACATTCCTACATGGAGCTTGCCACCCAAGACATGAGCAGCATTGATCAGATCGTGGATGAAACTGCGAATTCGATGGAAAATGTGAAGGAAAGCGTGCAGCACATCGAGAACATCGTAGCATTAATTGCATCCATTTCGGGTCAAACTCGGCTGCTTGCATTAAATGCAACCATTGAAGCAGCAAGAGCAGGGGAACATGGCCTAGGGTTTGCTGTAGTAGCGGAAGAGGTTAGAAACTTAGCGAAACAATCGGAAGAAGCGTCAAAAAAAGCATCTAAGCTGCTCGGCACTGTACGCAACAATACAATGCAGGCTGTTTCTATGATGGATAAAGGGAAAAATGAAGTGAAAAAGGGAAAGCGTTCATTGATCGAGACAAGCAGCCAATTCCAGCTTATCCGCAGCTCAGTGAGTGAGGTAGCAAGCCAAATTCAAGAGATCGCTGCGTCATCCATACAAATATCTACAGGCTCGCAAAACATTGCTGCTTCCACTTCAGCCAGCACGAAGCAGGCTAATGAATCATCAGCATTAACGCAAAGCGTATCTGCAGCAACCGAAGAGCAGCTAGCGTACATGGAAGAAATTACAGCATCTGCAACAACGCTTCATGCGGCAGCAGGTGATTTGCAAAGCCATGTCTCTAAATTCAGAATGGTATAACTGGTTGAAAGCCCCGAGCGAACCGCTTGGGGTTTCTTGCTGTCGTCCTTTTTATTTCTGGACACAGCGGCATACGCCCAAACCCAAATCAGCTCCTTGGCATAGGCTGTTATCATCACATGAAATCAAGGAGCTTAATCCGAATGCCAAAAACGACAACAAAACCGGAGATAACTGAATTATCGTCTGATGACCTTGCTATATGGGCTGCAGTTATATTAGTCATTGGCGATTTATTTGGATTGTTTGCCGTCATAAAAGCAAAAGAGGAAAAGGAAGAGCTGCTTTAAACCTTTGACCATGATGATTCAGCTTATCACATAAAAGTTTTCTCAAAATTTCAATATAAAGGAGAAAAGTTGATGGCAGATAAAAAAGAGATTAAGTCTGAAGAACTGGCCAAGCTTTCAGCATCGCTTTCAGCCGTTGGTTATGGATTAATCCTGCTTTCGCTTGAGAGGGCAGATCAGGAAAACCTGGAGCGCAAGGGGAAGGAAAATGAGAAGATGTCAGCAGCAGTAAATCGGTTATATCGACGTTTCAATGGATAAAGAGAGCGGGGATGAAGGGTGAACATAATCTCTCCTTCAATGATTACGTAAACAGCCCCTCACATATTGCAAGGGGCTGTTTGCATGCTGCTTACAAAATTAACTCAAGCCATTGTTCTTTCGTTACCGGACCGAAATAGAAGGGCAGATCAATATCAGCTGTAAGCTGCTTTAGAGCGGAAGCTTCATAACGAATGCCGATCAGTTTCTGCGCAACTTCATTGCTGTCGCCACGGCCAAAAAAGTCTCCGTAAATAGCAGCGTTCACAATCAATCCTTCTTCAACCTGTAGACGAATATCAAAGGTGCCGACTCCTTCGATTCGTTTCTTCTGCTGCACATTAAAGGATGGAGAACGGCCATAGTTCCATTCCCAGCTGCGGTAGCGCTCTTCCGCCAGTTTGTGTACATTTTGCCAGTCCTGTTCAGATAACTCGTAGAACGGAATTTCGGCTGATTGCTCAAAGATGGACTGAAGCAGTCTTTGCTTAAACTGCTCTATCGTCATAGGCTCTTTCAAAAACTCTGTAATATTCGCCACGCGGCTGCGGATCGACTTCGTTGATTTCGATACATATTTCTCAGCATTTGCCTTCAGCGCAGATACAACATTTTCGATTTCAGAATTAAACAGCAGCGTTCCATGACTGAACATTTTGCCCTTCGTCGAAAATTGCGCATTGCCAGATATTTTTCGCTCGCCAACCTGTAGATCATTTCGGCCAGTCATTTCGGCGTCTACACCCAGCTCTTGAAGCGCGCGTACAACGGGCTCGGTGAACTTCTTGAAATTGTGGAAGGACTTACCGTCATCCTTCATAATAAAGCTGAAATTCAAATTGCCGAGATCGTGGTAGACGGCTCCCCCTCCAGAGAGTCTGCGGACGACGTGAAGCCCGCTGCTCTCCACGTAATCTGCATTAACTTCCTCGACGGTATTTTGGTTTTTGCCAATGATGATGGATGGCTCATTTATGTAGAAAAGCAAGTAGTCATCGTTGTCAGGCAATGAACGCAATATATATTCCTCTAATGCCAAATTAAGCGTTGGGTCGGTGATGCCATTATTGCTTACAAAACGCATGATCTTTGTCCTCCTATGCTGTAGCTCATATTGGCATTATACCTGTACGTCCTGTTCCTTATCAAATGAAAGGTTCGTACTTAATGGGTACAACCTATGCATAAGCTGAAATAATTCGTATAATCAAATGAGAAAAAAAGCTTGATGCAGAGGTGAAGCAAATGGAAGCGAAATTTTGTATGTCATGCGGTCATGAGCTCGAAACCCGTGACGTTGACGGTACGATGAGGCGGGCTTGTACGAGCTGCAGCTTCGTTCATTGGGGAAATTATAGCATTGGTGTCGGAGCACTGGTCGTTAAGGATGAGAAAATTTTGCTCGTTCGCCGAGCGCAAGAGCCTGGAAAAGGAAAATGGACGAATCCTGGCGGCTATATCGAGCAGCTGGAAGCCATTCAAGACACGATTGAGCGAGAGGTTATGGAGGAGTGCGGCGTGCAAGCAATCGTTAAAAACGTCGTAGCACTGCGTGATCAGCCGAGAAATATACATAATCTGTACGTCGCATTTGAAATGGAATATGTGAGCGGAGAGCCTGCCCCGGATTTTGTGGAGGTTGACGCTGCCGGTTTCTTCACCTTGCAGGAGCTGGAATCAATGGATGTTGCCGGCTTTACACAGTGGCTGGTTGATGTTGCTTTCCATGGACAATCACAAGGACTTAAGATAGATAGGTCGCCTGTCGTGCCTTTGGACGGTTATGGATTATTTCGAGTATAAAATACAGCTATTAACCAGATGAAATGTTTATCCTATTATTTATAGTAGAGACCTTCCTTGCGGAAGGTCTCTTTTTTTGCAAATTAGAACACCCAGTATACCCAATACGATAATAGAATCAACGTGAATACAACGGTAATCGGAATGACGATTGAAGTTACCTTCAAATACTGAACCCAGCTAATTGGAACCCCGCCTTTACGTACGATATGCATCCACATAAGAGTTGCCAATGTACCAATTGGCAATAGGAGCGAACCAATGTCACTGCCGATGACACTAGCGAGATAAGCAATTTTTAACGTCAGAGGATCGAGGCCCATATTCATTAGTGTAATCGTACCGACCATAAGTGCGGGATGGTTGTTGAATAAATTGGAGAGTACGCTTAAAAGTCCGCCCATGAGAACGCTGGCGTGAAGCAGGCTTCCTGAGATGAGAGGCTGCATAAGATGAATAAGCCAATCCGTTAAACCAATGTTGTTAAGGCCATAAATGATTACATACATGCTGAAAGCGAATATGAGTATATACCAAGGTGTTTTTTTGAGCATGTCCGTCGGTGAAATTTTCAAGTGGTACCAACGCCAGCCTAGCAGAAGAGCAGACCCGATAACAGCCATTGCAGAGACGGGGAAGTGGATGTAGGAAGCTACAAAGAGGCTGATACGAACACAAAATACAAAAATAAGAATATTGCGCATGAAGCGGTTGCGGTTCTCTTTAGGCAAGGTTTCCTTTAGCGGATGGCTGCCGGGCATAAGATTCCACCTGGAAGCGGGAGGAAGTGTTTTTGGAAGTGTGCGATAGAAGACGGCAAACAGCAGGAGCGACAAGAGGACAAGTCCAAGCGAAGCGGGTACGAACATCATGGCGGTATGCATGTAGAGATCCATATGAACGATTTTTAACGCAATTAAATTGACGATATTGCTTACGCCGATAGGGGCACTAGATGCCGTTGCGATTAATGCGCCAGATAAGAGATAAGGTATTTTTTGATGTTTTTTTAATCCCATATTTTGCAGCAAGAGCAGTAATATGGGCGTTGTAATTAAGATGCTTCCGTCGTTGTTTACAAAAAGCGTCATGAGAAAGCAAAATAAGTTTGTTAGCCAAAACAAACGAATGCCGGAGCCGCGTGCTTTTTTGGTGAGCAGCTCGGCTGCCCAGTAGAAAAAACCGAAGCTTTCTAAAACAATGGCCATAACGATAGTAGCAATAATGGTGACCGCAGCCCCGCTTATCGTTTCGGTTATTTGACCGAGATCGGAAAGCGAGACGCTTCCGCTAAGAAGAACGACTGCAGCTCCGATTGTTGCGGGTATCGCTTCATTGACCTGCGGTCGCCAGAAGATGAAGCTGATTGTTAGAAGGAACGCGGAAATGGTCATAATGATCATTAAGTCATGCATGCTTTAACCTCTTTTCAGTTTTGAACCCTTTTTTTGCTTTATTGCGCAGCACTCCTTTTCTAGATTGAACCTTAGGCTACTTGGAAAACTAGCATTCTAGCAAAACTAGAGATCCTCCTTTCTCTTATTTATTTTGTATCTATGTAGTGTAAGTATACGTACATGATAGAGTGTTCGTACTGGTCAATATCCCTATCTCTATCAAAATCTGCTAGTATCAATTGAAGATATTTGCCCCATAATGATAGATAGCTTCTATGGATTAAAGCCCAAAAAACCCTCCTAACGATGGTCGTTTGGAGGGTTTTTAGTCGCTCTTCCATACTTGCTTAAAATATTGAGTAGGAGAGAGGCCGACATATTTTTTGAATACTTTGCTGAAATGATAGGGATCGTTGATCCCGACGAGATAACCGATTTCTCCTATGCTGAGCGGCGTCGTTTCAATTAATTGTTTCGCTTGGTTTACTCGAACCGCGTTGATGTACCGAATGATCGATTGGCCGGTAACGAGCTTAAAGGCACGGTTTAAGTAATCATAGTTGCCTTCAAATGCAAGCTCAATGTCTTTGCCGGTTATTTTGCTCTGATAGTTTTGATGAATATAATCGAGTAGCGCGTTAACCTTAACAACCGACTTCGAATGAATTCGGTCGTTGCGCTTCAGCTCATCCATAAAATATTCGCGTGAGAGCTCAACGAGCCATTGCATAAATCGAAAAGCAGTTAGGCTTCTATTGTAATACCTGCACATATAAAGCTTTTGCATTTCATTTAATGCATGCAGGATGAGATTAAATCTTGTTTTATCAGAAATCGTATGGTATTTGGGGAAGTAGCAGTGATTTGGATGGATTCCATTAACGGAAGGCTTATGCTCAATAAACGGAGACTGGTCATGCTCAACAATAAAGTAATTGGCTAAAGCCAGCATATCATCCCTATACACAGCTTTAATATCTGAATGCTCAAAGTGAATGTAATAGTAATCGCAAACATGCTTTGCCGTTCCTTCATGATTCAAATTGGGCTCAAGAATAAGCAAGTCACCTTTACGCAGAACATAATGATTTTTTTCCTCTTTAATATGGAGTTCTCCACTTCTGATGAAATAGAGCACATACTCATTTATATTTCGTTTGAAATGAATCCAAGGGCTTTTGTAAGCAATAAACCCCATAATTTTTATTCGAGGCACTAAATCCATGTTTATGGACAGCAATAGTTATGACCTCCTTCACTTCGCAAAAGTCGCTTTTGTACAAAAAGAGTCTAGATCGGACATTCCCGTTCATTCTAACACAAACTATACTGGGTTTGTAATTGAAGCCACTATAAGGATGGGATGAGGCATATGAAGAAGCTGAAAATAGGCGTTATTGGGCTTGGCGGCATTGCTAACTTTCATATTGAAGGCATCTTGGAAAGTGAACATGCTGAAATATGGTCGATATGTGATTGTAATGAGGAAGCGCTTTTGGCTAAAGGCAATGAACTGGGGATTCCGCTTGAGCGGCAGTATGTAAATCATTTGGATATGTTAAAGCAATCAGAGCTGGACGCTGTGACCATAGGCACACCAAACAGCAATCATTTTCAGATTGCGTATGACGCCATTATTCATCGCAAGCCATTTGCGCTTGAGAAGCCAATTGCCCTTGATGCAAGGGAAGCAGCAATTCTTAGACAGGAATTAGCGAATCATCCCATCCCTCATATGGTGTGTTTCACGTATCGTTATAAAACCGCGATTCGATATGCGAAGCAGCTGCTTGAGCAAGGCACGCTTGGCAAGATCAATCACGTATACAGCCAGTATTTGCAAAGCTGGGGTATTAATGAGGAAATTCCACTGCTCTGGCGATTCCGCAAGGATCTGTCAGGATCGGGTGCGCTCGGTGATTTAGGTTCTCATATTCTCGATCTTAAGCGCTTCCTTATCGGAGAAACCGTGAAGGTTATTGCTGATGCAGGAACGATTGTAAAAGAGCGGGACAACCTAAATGGAGAGGGCAAAGGCGAGGTGGATGTTGATGATTTCTGTCATGTGCTTGCCCGTTTCGAAGATGGCGGCTCCTCTACGATGAACATATCCCGTTTCGCTTTTGGCCGTGGCAATTACCAACGGATCGAGATTTACGGTACGCAAGGAGCGCTCATCTACAACCTTGAAGAAGAGGATAGCCTTGAAATCAAGCTTGGAGAGGATAAGCAATTCCGTAAAATCGATATTCCAAATTCGTTAGCAGCAAATCAAATGCAGTCCTTCTTTAATTTGCTGAACGGCAAGCAAGATGGTCTCGACGCAACAATTGAGGATGGTTATATCAATCAGCTGACTCTGGATTCTATTCTCCTATCCACCCAGGAAGAGCGCTGGATTACGATAACACAGGAGGCTTCTAACAATGGCTAATATAAAAGTAACTGTCTGGAATGAATATCGGCATGAGAAGCAAAATGAACAGGTAGCAAGCATCTATCCCGAAGGGATTCATAACGCAATTGGCGGCTACTTGAAAACAGTGGATGGCTTTGAAGTAAAGACAGCGGTTCTCGATGAGCCTGAACATGGGCTAAGCGATGATGTGCTGTATCATACGGATGTGCTCATCTGGTGGGGACATCTCGCTCATGCTGAGGTGCGGGATGATATTGTCGAGAAGGTGCGCGCACGCGTCATGGAGGGCATGGGGTTAATCGTTCTTCATTCTGGCCATGGCTCCAAAATATTTGAGCGTTTGTTAGGCACTAAAACAGGAGATCTCAAATGGCGCGATGATGGCGAGAAAGAGCGGGTTTGGGTTATCGAGCACGGCCATCCGATTGCGGACGGCTTAAATGATTATATTGAAATTCCGAAGGAAGAAATGTACGGGGAGCGCTTTGACATACCCGCACCGGATGAGCTCGTATTTATTTCCTGGTTCGAGGGGGGAGAGGTATTTCGAAGCGGCTGCTGCTACCGAAGAGGAAAAGGCAAGTTGTTTTATTTCCAGCCTGGACATGAAACATTCCCGATCTACCATCATCCAGATGTGCTGAGAGTCATTGCGAATGGCGTACGATGGGCGGCTCCTGTTCAAGGCGCAAGCATATCGTTAGGACGTGTTGCTCCGCTCGAGCCAATTGGAAAGTAAATGGTGAAGGTGTCTTATCTTTCTGTTTAGACAGAAAGATAAGACACCTTCTTTATTTTTCTAAAAAAGAGGCATTTAAAACGGAGTGAAATACGACACCTTTTCCGCAATGAAAACGGTTTCTAGCGAAGAATGATCTAAGCATAATGAAGGAGAAGCATAAATATGAGGAGGGTCAATCCTATGAAATGGTACAAAACAATTTCGTACGGGGTACTAGCGGCGGTAATGGCTTTTACGATTACGGCGTGTGGAAACGGAAATAACGCACCTGCCAATAGCGGAGGAAATGCTCCGAAAAATGAAAGCGGTAACGCTCCGGCAGCGGGTGGCAAAAAAGTTACTATTGAATACTGGCATACCTATAGCGATCAAGAAGAGAAGGTGCTCACGGAAAATATTAAGCCGCTCTTTGAGAAAGAAAACCCGGGTATCGAGCTCAAGCTGACAAGAATGCCATACGAGGGCTTGAAAGAGCAGGTTATTGCCGGAGTAGCGGGCGATGCAGCACCTGACCTCATGCGAATGGATATTATTTGGGTTCCTGAATTTGCCAAGATGGGAGCGCTGCAAGATATAAGCAAGAACGAGGGTTTTGATGCATTAAAAGCAAATACGTTCGAAGCGCCTATGGAAACGAATGCCTATAACGGCGGCTACTATGGCGTTCCAGTAAACACAAATACAAAAATTGCTATCTACAATAAAGCGGTTTTGGATGAAATCGGCGTAAAAGAAGCTCCTGCGACAATGGATGAGTTCGTTGCAGCAGCCAAGCTTGCGGTCGCAAAAGGCAAACCGGGCGGTATTGCCATCGGCGGAGCGAACGTATGGGCAGCATCGCCTTACTTCTGGAGCCTTGGCGGTTCATTGACGAACGAGGACTATACAAAGGTTGAAGGCTACTTGAATAGCCCGGAGAGCGTAAAAGCGCTCGAAACGATTGTACAGTGGAATAAAGACGGGCTCGTAACGCCTACGATTCTTGGCGGCGAGCCAGGCGCATGGGACGGTATGAAAAACAATGATTATATGATGATTGATGACGGCCCTTGGTTTTACAGCATTCTGATGAACGAAGCAGAATCGAAATTCAAACCGCTGGAGCAAACGGTTCGCGGCTTGATTCCTGCTGGTGCAGGCGGCAGCCGATCTGTTGTAGGCGGCGAGGATCTTGTTATCTTTGCAAACTCAAAGCATCCGCAAGAGGCGTGGACATTTGCAAAATGGATGCTTGGCGACGAGCCGCAAAAGATCATGAGCAAGCTTGGTCTTATCCCTACAAACAAAACGGCAGCAAACGATCCGGCATTTCTTGAGCAGCCATTCGTTACAGAATACGTGAAGCAGCTTGAAACTGCACTGCCGCGCACACCGATTCCACAATACGGCGAAATGGAAGGAATCGTTAATCTTGCTTTTGAGAAAGCGGTCCGTGGAGAGCTTAAACCAAAAGAAGCGCTCGATGAGGCAGCGAAAAACATTGAAGCTATTTTGAAGAAATAAGTGAAATGCTAGAGCCTTCATCTACTGCAAAGGTAGATGAAGGCTCTAGTGAGATGAAGGATAGGGAAGGAGCATCAATATGTCTATACCAGTGATGGGGCAGCCGAAACAAGAGCAGCGAATTCCGGCAGGCGTAAAGTTAAAAAAGGGCATTCAGCAGTGGATAAAGGTTATGCCTTATATCTTTCTTGGTGTTTTAGGAACAGCCGTATTTGTTATTTATCCGATGATCAAAAACATAATTATAAGCTTCCAGGAATACAGCATTATGCCTAATGCAGAAAATCCATTCATTGGCTTTGCAAACTACGTATCCGCATTTACGGATCCGAACAATAAAGTGTTAATGGCAATCCGAAATACGTTTCTGAACGTCGCGGTAACGGTACCCATTAACTGGTTTCTTGCCATCGTGTTTGCGGTCTTAATTAATATCCACTTCGTTAGGCATAAGATTGTGTTCCGTACGATTTATTATTTGCCCATCATCACGTCTTGGATCGTGGTCGCGTTCTTGTTCCGCTTCTTGTTCGCTGGCGGTGAATATGGCTTGATCAACTATATCTTTTATAAGCAGCTTGGCATATTCCATGAACCAATTAATTTTTTATCAAATTATTGGACGGCTATGATTGTCATCTGGTTGTTTCATATTTGGAAAACGGTTGGTTGGGGCGTAGTTATTTATTTGGCGGCCTTGCAGGGCATTTCGAAGGAATATTATGAAGCGGCGCAAATTGACGGCGCTAACGGAATGAAGCAGTTCTGGAGCATTACGGTCCCGATGTTAGGTCCTGTCACCGCATTCGTTCTTATTAACCTAATTAATGGCGCATTCAACTTCTTTCCACAAGTGTACTTTATTACGCGCGGCGGTCCGATGGATCAGACACAGACGCTGCCAAGCCTTATGTACATGCAAGCATTTAAGAACTTTAACTTTGGTTATGCATCTGCGGTAGCCGTCATGATGGGGATTGCAGTGTTTTTACTCACCTATTCTCAGATGAAAAAATTCGGCAATCAGCGGTTTTTGTAGGAGGGAGAAGAAATGAAAAGTAAATGGCATATTCAGCTTCTAGTTTACAGCATTATCGTGCTTGGAGCTTTGGCTTTTCTATTTCCCTTCGTATATATGATTATGACGAGCTTCATAAAAGGGGCATACTCGCTGCCGCGGCCTAAGGAAGTATTCTCTGTCATCCCAAACCTATATAACTATCAGCTAGTATGGAGCAAAAATAATTTTGCAAGGTATTTCCTGAACAGCTCGCTCGTTACCATCGTGTCTATGACAGGAAGTTTGTTTCTCGGCTGTTTAACCGCCTACGGGTTTGCGAGATTTACGTTTCCGGGCAAAGAGTTTCTATTCCGAATGTTTCTTCTGACCATGATGATTCCCGGAGTGATCAACATTATTCCACAGTTTCTAATTATCAAATCATTTGGTTTGGTTAACACTTACTGGGGGCTATGGTTAATTTATATCGGCGGCGGTGTTGTTGGCAGCACGTTCTTCTTGCGCGGATTCTTTCAAAGCATTCCGAAGGAGTACGAGGAGTCCGTGTTGATCGATGGCGGTGGCAGCTGGCGCATTTTCTGGAATATTTACCTGCCTCAGTCGATGCCGGCGATTGCGACGCTTGCAGTTCTTTCCTTTCAAGGCACATGGGAGGAGTATTTCACGGCTCTAGTCATTATTAAGGATGAAGCGCTTCGGACGCTGCCAATTGCACTGCTGATGTTCAACGATAAATATGCGACAAACTATTCATGGGTATTTGCTGCTTCCATTATAGCGCTCATTCCTACGATAATCCTTTATATTATTTTCCAAAAAAGATTCGTACAGGGTGGATTTAACGAAGGCGGAGTGAAGGGTTAAATCTAAAAACAGGAGCTATCAAATGAAACGGAAAAGAAATCGAAATAGAATAAGTTCATCAGTCATTGTTGTCATTACCTCTTTTATGATCCTTGCTTCCGGCTGCAGCGAGCAGAAGGAAATAAAGGCGGAGCTTGTGAATAGCCAAGGTATAATAAGTCGCTTGTCGACCGACAAATCGGTTTATCGTCCCGGCGACAACGTTCATTTTACGTTGGATTTGGCTAAAACGGAGTCAAAAGCGAAGGTGATTGTCCAGTATCGTCATCTAGGGGAGAAGACCGCTGAGCAAGAAGTCAAGGTGGACGGCAATTCATTGGAATGGGATTGGACGCCTCCAAAGGAAGATGGCCGAGGTTATATGGCTGAGGTTTTCTTTGTAACGAAGGAAGAAGTGAAGGATCATCAGAACATCGCAGTTGACGTGTCCACAGACTGGAGCAAATTTCCTCGTTATGGTTATTTGGCGGACTTCCACAGCATGAATGGGGAAGAGATGGCAACAGTAATCGAACGTCTGAATCGGTTCCATATTAACGGCGTTCAGTTTTATGATTGGCAGTATAAACATCATCAGCCTATGAAGCTGGAAGGCAATCAACCGGCGTCGGAATGGCCGGATATTGCAAACAGGCCTGTCGCCTTGGATACAATTAAAGGCTATATTGACCTTGCGCACAGCAAAAATATGAAGGCGATGAACTACAATTTATTGTTCGGGGCATATGAGGGGGCAGATGAGGACGGCGTTAAAAAAGCGTGGGCGCTGTACAAAGATCCTTCGCAAGCGAATCAGGATAAGCATCCATTGCCAGACAGCTGGGCCAGCGACATTATGCTCTATGACCCAAACAACGTGGAGTGGCAAAACTATCTGATCGATAAAGAAATTGAAGTATTTAACCAATTGAAATTCGATGGCTGGCATGTTGATCAGTTAGGCGATCGTGGAGCGCTTTGGAATGCCAAAGGAGAAAGTGTAAAGCTGGCGCTTGGCTATGTATCATTCCTAAAAGCAGCTAAGGAGAAGCTGGATGTCGACTATGTAATGAACGCTGTCGGACAGTATGGGCAAGCCTTTATGGCTCCTCAAGCACCTCTCTCATTCCTATATACCGAAGTATGGGACGGGCATCCGAAGTATGGCAACCTGAAGGGGATTATCGATCAAAACAACCAGTTTAGCAAAAATAAGCTAAACACGGTGCTTGCTGCTTATATGAACTATGATTTGGCAAACGCGAGCGGGGAATTTAATACGCCAGGCGTTCTGCTTACAGATGCAGTCATCTTCGCATCCGGCGGATCCCATCTGGAGCTTGGGGAAAATATGCTGGCCAAAGAGTATTTCCCTAATCGAAATCTCTCCATTCCAGCTGAGCTGGAAGAGCAGCTTATTCGCTATTACGATTTCCTTGTCGCTTATCAGAACATTTTGCGAGATGGAGTAGAGGAATCTGAACTAATCGTATCAAGTACAGGGGACACAAGTGTTTCCGCTGCTCCAGAGCAAGGCAAAATATGGTCCTTTGGGAAGCAGAAAAGCGGAAGCGACATCGTTCACTTCATTAACTTCACTGATGCTAAAACCATGGTGTGGAATGACAGCAAGGGCGAGCAAGCTGTGCCTATTGAGCGTAAAGAAATAGACATTTCCATTGAGACAGAGCGTGAAGTTGCAAGTATCCTATTCGCCTCACCAGACTATTATCAAGGATCACCTATTAAGCTGAGCTTCAAGCAGCAAGAAGGCAAGGTTACACTTAAGCTTCCAGTCCTGAAATACTGGGATCTACTAACCATTAATTACAAGTGAGGTTGCAATAGCAGGCATAAACAAGCGATACGAAAGATAGTTTTCGTGCGCTTTGTTTTGTTCACTGGTATGAAAGCGCTTGCCGATATAAAAGTAATGCATGGGAATGAATGGAGCGAAGCCAGCATAGCTGCGCTCCTCTACTATAAAACCTTCTATTTTAATCGTGTTGAATTAGGTAAACTAGGAGTATCTTCTTTAACAAGGTGGGCAGCTTATGGCGCGCTTCGAGAAAATAACGAACCGATTTGCTTCAAAAATGATTTTAGCGTTTTTACTCATTATTTTGATTCCGACCACTTTATCGGGTTTCTCTTTCTATTTGGAATCTTCCGCGCTTGTAAAACGAAATGTTAGAGCATCTACCGTCCAGGTTACCAAGCAAACCGCAGATGCCTTGTCTTCTATTTTCAACGCGGGAAGCGACACATCCGATTTAATATACAGTGATTTGAAGGTGCAAAAATCAGCGATGCAATATACCTTGAGTCCGCTTAGCGAGCAGATCGAGATGACGCAATCATTAAATACGCTGCTTAATAACGTCGTTTATTCAAGCTCATTTGTAAGAATTGTTTATATCATTAAAAGTGGGGGCATCGGTTGGGGGAGCGGCACATTTTCTACACCCAAACTGCGAAAGGTTGACTTGAATCATCAAGAGTGGGTAGCGGAGTCGAAAAAGCAGGATGGCGGGTTCGTATGGCAGCCGATGCGGAAGGATCCTTTTAGCGGCGGCGGGGAAAATACTGATCTTGTTCTCCCGATCAGCCGTGCGTTAAAAGACTTTGAATCGCTTCAGCAAATCGGCCTGCTGGTCGTTAATTTAAATGGCGAGGCCATTATTAATACGATTAAGCAAGTGAAGCTGGGGGAAACCGGACGTTATATGGTCGTTAACCCCAAAGGTGAAATTATGATCGATGCGGATCTTTCACGAATTGGTCAGATTGTGGAGGATGCCAAACTGCATGAGTTGATTGTACATAATGATGCAGTTGAATTCGAGTACGCCAATAAGGGCGTCCATTATTATGGCGTAAAACAGCTGCTAAGCAATGGTTGGCTGCTGGTTGGCACAGTTCCTACGCTTGAAATAACGGGGGCGCTGGATAAGCTGCATACACGTATTTTAATAACCTCAGCATGCTTCGCTTTGCTTGCGGTGCTCGTTGGTCTTCTCATCGCGAAGAAGGTTACGAAACCTATCAAGCAATTAACGTTAGAGATGAGGAGAGTTCAGCAGGGAGATCTATCTGTTCGAACAGTGTTAACGTCTACAGACGAGATTGGGCTCATGAGTAGGCATTTTAATAAAATGCTGGATGAAATTGAACAGCTGATGCTACGAGTGGAGCAGGAGCAAAACGAGAAGCTTGAGGCCGAGGTGCGTGCGGTCACTTACCGGATTCATCCGCATTTTCTCTACAATACGCTTAGTACGCTCAGATGGCTGATTCGAGCAGGAGAGATGGAGCGAGCCGATCAAGGGCTAGCGGCTCTAACTAGACTGCTTCAAGCGAATATGGGCAAGAACGGGCAAATGATTACACTTGCGGAAGAGCTGGAGATCATTCAGAAATATATCGTTATTTTAGAAATGCGGTATGAGCAAAAATATGCTTTGGCTATAGAGGTACAGCCTGGGGCGGATCAAGTGAAAATTCCAAGGATGCTGCTTCAGCCGCTCGTTGAGAATGCGATCTTCCACGGCTTCGTGCCGCTTAATCGCGGAGGAGATATTACGATTAAGGTGACAGAGCAGCAGGGAGAGCTGCGGATTGTGATCCATGATGATGGCTCAGGAATATCAGAAGAGAAGCTGAAACAATTGAATGCAAAGGAAGGTATGACGAAAGCAGGCATAGGAATGAAGCATGTTTATGATTCCTTAAGGCTTTATTATGGCGCAGGCTCGGGCATATCTGTTACGAGTGATATTGGACTCGGTACTCATATTCATATCGTCATCCGTTTATAAAGCTAAAGCTTCCGAGTTCAGATATTGCTGCCTACAACTTCGAGGAGGAAATGACGTGAACGATTATGTTTTGATTGTGGACGACGAGCCGATTATTCGAAACGGGCTTAAAAACTTCATAAGTTGGGATGAGCAAGGGCTGACCTTAGTAGGAGATTGTGCAAATGGCCTTGAAGCATTTGAACGGCTTCGATCTCAGCCTATTGATATTTTGATAACGGATATTAAGATGCCAGTTATGGATGGCCTGGAGCTAACGCGAAAGGCGCTGGAGGTTAATCCGCTAACCAAGGTTATCCTAATTAGCAGCTACAATGAATTCGAATATGTGCGTGAGGGGATGAAGCAGGGTGCTGTCGATTACTTGCTTAAGCCGTCACTGGAAGCGGAGGAACTCATTGCTGTACTCGTGCGATGTAAAGAAATGCTGCAGCAAAACCGCAGACAAGTCGTGCAAAATCAACAGTTCGATGAGCAATTGGTTTTCCTTGCAAGAAGACGCTCTGAGCAGGAAATCATACGCTTGCTCGCAACCAGCGAGTCTGAATTTAAATTAGTTGATCTTTTTGATCAGCCAAATGACCGCTACGTTTGTGCTTTTATTGTATCGGATGGTCTAAACGAGTGGCGGGAACGATATGGGGATTTGCATATTAGCATCATGTATGAGGATATGCAGGCTTTATTTTATGAGCAATTCCAGTATGGCAGTGCGCCGATTTTGACGGGAGAAGGTCTCTTTATGATCTTACCTCTTGTGGGGAATGCAGAAGGTGAGCTTGAAAGCTTCAAGAACCGGGTTGCTGCTGAACTATCGACCTCAATTTCTATTGGTTACTGTGTGGAGCAGGAAACAGAGCGGGTGGAAACAGGACTCAGAAAAAGCCGAGCTGCAGGGGAACGAAGATTTTTTGAAGGTACGGGCAAACTTTTTGCCTATAAACAAATACCGGATGAGAGCGAAGCGGGGTCTAATTATGAGGGAATGAACATGCAGGTTATGGTTGAGCAATTTCGCACCGAGGACCATACAAAAACAGTCATCGATCGCTTCGTTTCAAGCTGGACGAAGGGTGCTCAAACACCAGAGCACGTAAGAAAAGAAGCATATGAGCTGCTCTCCGCCTATGCTTTTGTGAACGGAGGCTCAAAAACGCTATCAGATTTCCGAGAACACATTTGGCGCTGTGAGACGGTTGTTCAGCTCGAATCGACTATCCGTCAATTGTTTGAGGAAATGGAGCATCCCAATCAGCTGAGGTTGGCTGATAAAGGCCATAGCGGACAGTTAATCACTAAAGCCATCGCCTACATTAAGCTCCATTACCGAGAAGATTTAACACTGCAACAAGTAGCGGATAACATACATGTAAGCAAAAGCTATTTTTCGAATTTGTTCAAAAAACAGGCAGGTCAAAATTTCATCGATTATTTAATCGATTTGAGGCTGCATGAAGCAAAACGGATGCTGGTTAAAAACGAGTACAAGATTTATGAGGTAGCTGAAAAATCCGGTTTTAACGATGTGAAATATTTTAGCAAGCTGTTTAAAAAGATGACTCAGATGACACCTGTAGAGTATCGAGATAAGCATCAACAATAGTTGATGGAGGAGATTGCCATGCTTATAAATAGGCTGATAATAATAGTGTGTTTACTTGCAATCAGCTCAGGCTGCAGCCAGCAGTCTATTCTTACAAATGACAGCAAGGTCGAGAAGTTAACAAATACTGAGAATACGGAAATCGAGTTCTGGCATACGTACAGTGATCAAGAGACTCGAATTTTGGAGGATATACTTATTCCTGCGTTTGAGGAGGCGTACCCCGCTATTCACGTCGTTCCTGTTCGGCAAAGCAACAATATGGAAATGAAATATACGCTCATCTCCAAGGCATCTTCCAATAGAGCGCCTGATGTAGTGCGTATGGATTTTGTATGGGTGCCTGAGTTTTCCCAAAGCGGATTGTTGCTCCCCCTGAGCGAATACGATGATTTTGGCAAAATAACGCAATCGCTGCAGAGCAATACAGGCTCAGCAGGTTATTATAAGGGTTCCTATTATTCTCTCCCCGTTAATATGAACACGAAAATTGCTATATTTAATCGGGCATTGCTGGAACAGGCTGGATTGTCGAAGCCGCCTGGAACTTTCCAGGAAGTGATTGATCTTGCTAAAAAACATCGATTCATGATTGGTATAGGGGGGCTTGAGTCGTGGAAGAGCTTGCCTTATATTTATGCGCTGGGCGGACGTATGACAGATGATTCATATTCGAAGGCATCCGGCTATTTGAATGGAGAAGCGACAATCAAGGCGGTTGAGCAGCTTTTATTGCTATATAAGGAGCAGTTGATTGATCGTACGGTTATTAACGGCGGCGGAGATAATTGGGAGGGGGTAAAGTCAGGGAAAATATTGGTCACAGATGATGGACCTTGGTTTTACAGCGTTTTTCAAGGCGAAGAGCTGGAGAGGGCGATCAACACAACAATAGCAGTTCCGTTTCCGCCGGTTTTTGGTCCTGCCTCCATATTGGGAGGAGAAGATTTAGTCATTATGAAGGGCTCGAAAATCCATTGCAGGCCTGGACATTTATGAAATGGATGGTCAATACGCAATCACAAATTGCAATGTCGCAAACAGGCATAATTCCGATTAACTTGAAGGCCAAAGAGATAAAGGCGCAGGGTGAATCCTTTATTCATCCGTACACGGAGGCGCTTGATCATACATTTCTTCGTCCGCCAGTGAAAAGGTATAGTCGAATTGACGCTACTTATATAAAATATATGACCAAAATTTTTCAAGAGGAACTTTCGGTTAAACAGGGATTAACGGAAGCAGCCGCTGAGATTGATCGTTTGTTAAAGCAGTAAAATAGATTGATCCTCTAGACGAGACATGTTGTATGCAAAAAAAGTAGGAATCTATTTGTGATTCCTACTTTTTTTATTTCGAAGCGGCAGCCTGCTCCTTAACGGAGCTGAGCCATGCACCTTTAATATGAATTGAATTCACATCACTCAATCATCAGAATTTCACGAATATCCTTTTCCGATAGAGAGGATAGAGCCTCCTGACCAGGCTGGATAACCTCGTCAATCAGGTTCATTTTCTTTTGCTGAAGCTCATACATTTTGTCCTCGACCGTGCCTTGCGTTACGAGCCGGATGACCTGTACGACGTTTTTCTGTCCAATGCGATGTGCACGATCGGCTGCTTGCTGCTCGACGGCGGGGTTCCACCAAAGGTCGTAGAGAATAACAGTGTCGGCACCCGTTAGGTTTAGTCCAGTGCCCCCTGCTTTTAACGAGAGCAGGAAGAGGTCGCGCTCACCGTCGTTGAATCGATTACAAAGCTCGACGCGCTCGGAGGCTTTAGTTTGCCCGTCCAAATAAAAATGAGTAATGCCTCGGTAACCCAGCTCCCGTGCGATTAGGCCGAGCATCTCTGTAAATTGTGAGAAGATGAGCAGCCGCTTGCCAGCACCCTGGCATTCCTCGATAATTTCGAGGAGCTGCTCAAATTTGGCGGAGCTTCCTCGGTAATCTTCTACGAATAAGGCAGGATGGCAGCAGAGCTGGCGAAGCCTTGTTATTCCAGCCAAAATTCGAATTCGATTTTGCTGGAAACTTTCATCGTTCAAATGCTTCACTGTCTCCTGCTGCAGCTTGGCTAGGAAGCCGACATACAGCTGTTTCTGCTCAGGCAGCAGCTCCGATGCTTGAATCGACTCGATTTTGTCAGGCAGCTCCTTCAGTACATCACTTTTCAGCCTGCGCAGCAAGAACGGACGAACCCGCTTGGCGACAGCTTCTCGCGATAGCTCATTGAAAGCTTGCTTGCTAGGAAATAACGCAGGGAAAACGGCTCCGAAAATAGACCATAGCTCCTCCAGCGTATTTTCCACGGGCGTGCCGGTCAATGCGAAGCGATACCCGGCATCAATAGCCTTAACGGCTTGCGCGGTTTGAGTCGTATGGTTTTTGAAATATTGCGCCTCGTCCAAAATCAACGTGTGGAAGCTTTGCTTCATATAATCTTTAATATCTTTGCGCAGCAAGGGATATGAAGTTATGATCACATCCGCCGAAGAATCGCCTGTCAGCACGCCGCTGCGCTCTGACTTGGTGCCATCGGCAATAACGGCGCGAACCTCTGGAGCGAATTTCTTCAGCTCATTCAGCCAGTTGTAGGCGAGCGAGGCGGGAGCGACGATTAACGCTGGCTGCTTTCGCCTCCGAATCTCAGGAAGTACGGAAACGACAAATGCGATGGCCTGCACTGTTTTTCCGAGTCCCATATCATCGGCAAGAATGCCGCCGAAATGATAATGGGCAAGCGTCTTCATCCATTGATAGCCATACTGTTGATAATCCCGCAGCACGTTCGCGAGATTGTCCGGTACAGGGAAATCCAAATTGTCGGGGTTACGCATGTTTTCCAGCAGCCGGCGGAACGATTTGCCAAATCTTACTGCATTTCCGTTCTCATGTGAACCAATGAGATGCAGGCCGCGGGCTGTAGGTATCCGAAATTCGGTTCCTTGAATATCGCTCTGGCGCAGGCCGACCTCATTTAAGAAATGGATGATTTCTTGAAACTCGGCGCCATCAAGCGGCAATAATGAGCCGTTTGGCAAGCGGTGGTATTTGCGCTGCACTTCAAGCGACTTCAGCAGGTTCCGAATTTCCGATTCAGGAATGCCGTCCATATCGAACTTGAATTCCAGCCAGTCTGTACGCTCATCTACATTAATCGTTACTTTTGGCGCTGCATGCTTAGTCACAATTCGCACTTTAACAGCAGAGGTAGCGTACACCGTCAGCAGCTTCTCAAGCCGCGGGATGATATGGTGCAGAAATTCGAATTCCGAATCTTCGTCCTCCATGAAATAGCCGCCCTCTGTTTTGGCAAAGGGAACCAGCTCCATCAGCTCGAGAATGAGCCGCTCTTGTTCTCCGTCCCGCATGAGAATGCGATCAGTACCGCGTGATTTCTCGCTTCCTTCTAAAGGATTAATAATAATGTCGCCATATTGGAACTCAAGCCCTGCGACCAGCCGATCTCTTACCCGGTCCAAGTAAAGCTTCGCTTTAAGCTGCGTTTGCAGCACGCGGTCAGATATTGATTCCGCAATTCCGACACTGCCCAGCTTCATTAGTCCCGGGATGACCCTTTCCATAAACGGCTCCATTTGCGCAGGGGCAATATGAATCTTTGGCTTGCGCGAAGTGTCGAGCAGCTGCTTCATCTCCATAAGCCGTGTGCAAGATTCCGGTTTCAGCTCAATCAGCTTGCCGTTTGTAATGACCAGCTCATAATCTTCCATAATGATGATCTGATCAAGTCCCTGAATATCCAATTGATAGCCGTCGCTTGTCGCTTGATCAAACGCAAAATGGAGCGGGAGCGCTTCGTCACTCCGTTCAATGCCATGAAACGTTTGATTGTTATAGAGCAGCTGTACGGTCGGTGCAGCAGTTAGCAGAGGAAGCGTCTTATCCCATGAGGAGGGAGGCACAAGCAGCATACGGTCTCCGCCGGCCGGAGCCTCTCTTAGAAATGAGCGGGACAGCGACTCCCTGAATATCTTCTCATTTCGGTAGATTTGAATAAGCCTCGCAAGCACCGCATCATTCTCCTGCTGAAAGCTGTGAACGGCTGGATCATAGGTGAAATGTTTCGAGAAGACGTAAGGCTCCCGCCGATCGACCTTTTCCAGAAATTCTCGTATTTGCTGTACGATATATAACCGTTTTGGGCCAACCTTAAGCTCAATGCCGAACATATGCTTTCGGAAGCCGTAGGGGAAAAGCTTAACAGAAATCTCTACTTCCAGAGTGGTGCGCATGTCCAAAAGCGACCGGCTTCCGCTTGTGCGAATCGGACGGTGGCTGAACAAGCCTAACATGCCGTTAGCCAGCCGAGTATCGGCTGCTTCTAACCCCGCATGCGCCGCATATCGATTACGGAGATGGGTTGTATCTGCTTCGTCATCATCGTAGTAAGGCCTATCCTCTGGATGAAGGAGTGAGGGGTAGATACGGGCAGGAGTATCATACTCATTTTGAAAATGATGAATTTGCAGCAGCGCCGCAGCTACATGCTGGCAATACTTATCGTAGGTGCTGAAAGCGAGACAGGAGCACTCCGCTTCGACGTCTCCATCCAGGTCAATATCAATCGTAACCTCATAGCGATGGTTGCCCATTACGATAGCTTTAAAGCTGCTTGCCTCAGGACCTTGGTCCGCAAGCGTAACTTTTCCATCTTTATAGTAGGCTTCGCCGCGTTCGTAGAAGATATCGCCGCATAGCAGCTTAATAACTCGCTCGGACAATCGTACGCTCATGGTATGGTTCCTTTCCGCTAGCGGAACGCTTGTTCCGATGTGTAAGTTAATTCTTATCATATCAGAATATGTACAGCAGGTCACAATTCAAAATGTGGGCATTGCGTTTCTGAAATACAAACCTAGCATGAAACAAGGTTAATGCTAGCTCTATTTTTAATGTGGTCTAGGCAGCTCTTACTGAAATCGAATGCAATCAACGGTATAATGTAGGAAGAGAAGCTAAGCTTGATTATGGGAAAAGGAGCTGGACAACCATGCATTACCGACGACTTGGAAATAGCGGCCTCAAAGTATCCGCGCTCGGTTTAGGTACCAACGCTTTTGGCAAACGCGCAGATTATGAGGCTTCAAAACAAATCATTCATAGCGCGATAGACAATGGAATCAACTTTATCGATACAGCCAACATCTATGCAGCCACCGAATCCGAAAAAATTATTGGGCAGGTGCTTGAGGGACAGCGTCAACATGTTGTTTTAGCTACAAAAGCAGGGCTAGTCCGGGGAGCAGGCGTAAATGAGCGCGGCTCGTCCAGATTTCATTTGCAGACGGAACTGGAACAGAGCTTAAAACGTCTAAAAACCGACTATATCGATCTATATCAAATTCATACGTTTGATCCTGAAACACCGCTTGAGGAAACACTTCGAGCACTAGAGGATATGGTAAGCTCTGGCAAGGTGCGCTACATTGGAGCTTCCAATTACTTTGCGTGGGAGCTGATGAAGGCGCTCGGAATCAGTGATCGACTTGGGATAAACCGCTTCGTATCGACACAAGTAAGCTACTCTTTAGCGGATCGAACGCCGGAAAACGAGCTGGTTCCGATGTGTCTAGACCAAGGCGTGGGCATCATTCCGTATTTCCCACTGGCTGGCGGCATTTTGTCAGGAAAATACAGCGCAGCGCAGCAAGCGCCAGAGGGCTCTCGCGCTCAGACCGACCCGAATTTCCAGCGCTTTATTGATACTAAAACCATTGCATTAGGCGAAAATGTAGCGGAGCTTGCGGGACAACTGGACTGTACGCCAAGCGTATTATCACTTGCGTGGCTTATGCATCAGCCTGTCGTATCTACAGTCATTGTGGGAGCGACAAAGGTGGAGCAGCTCAAAGAAAACTTGAAGAGTGTATCCTTGCAGCTGACCGCAGATACAGAAGAGGAATTGCAGAAGATTAGCCGCCCATTCCGTACGGGTGAACCTTTTGCATGGTATCGCTTGCCGTAGAGATAGACACAACGGGTACCCACACGCAAAACACTTTGAAAAAGGTGCATAGCTTGTGGGTGCTTTTTTGTATAGAAGCCTTGTTATTGTTGCATTCGTGGGCAAATTGTAGATGCGGCCTTGTTTCATCTCTAGCCGATTTGTTTTATAAGTTATTATCAAATAGGAGGAGAGTGAGAGGCATGACGGAGAAGCAAACCTATTATGTATCGATTTCTGGAAAGCGGGTCGAGCCTGAACCTTCCATCAATGATCAGTTAACGGTAACCGCAACGCAGGCGGAGATCAGTGAGCTTCAGCAGCTGCTCGACCAAATTCAGCGGGATGATGAGAAAACACAATTTCGCGCACCGATTCCTTATAAATCAGCTGATAATGACAAAGCAACCGACAAGTTTAATGAGGATATCATCAAGGTTTACGAAACCGTATATGTGTTAGGCACGGCAGAAACTAGAGATCATATTCGCCAAATGAATATTTTAAACAAGCTGCAAGACTCTGATTACGACTATCCCGGATACGAGCGATAAAACGGTAAGCGGTATACAGATAAGAGGCTGTCACTATGATATGCTCCCCAAATAGTAGACAGGTGAAATAATAAAAAACCTGTTGCTATGAGGGGAGCATTTTCATTTCTAAAATTAAATATTCCGCATCAGAGAAACGTACCATTATCGAAGAGATCAAAAGTGGCGAGCYTGGCTTTATGGC
>NZ_JBFREL010000036.1:0-60375 GCF_052114265.1 Paenibacillus sp. MCAF9 | reverse complement strand
TTGCCTGTCTCCGGATTCACCGGCCATGCCGCGATATCCCATTCAAACGGCAAATCCCAAAATCCCGGTTGATCCCATGGTCCCATTGGGAACATGCCTACTTTGCCGGCTACAAATCGCGAGTACGAATTCATTGCTTTCTCATCCTCCGGCGACGGCGATACATTGTGCTTGAGGCGCAGATCTGCTACCCATTGCATTGCTTTTGCAAATTCCGGTGTATCAATCGTTACTTTGCCTGTTGTATAGTCGATGAAGTCGCCTCCGCTTGCCCATACTGCGCCTTCCAGCGTAAAGTTGGCTCCGCCATAAATGTCGACTTTGCCATCGCCATTCTCATCCTTCGTCAGCTTCTTCGCTGCATCTAACCAGTTGTCCCATGTCCATTTGCCAACCTCAGCCGGCGGCAATTCAAGCCCAGCTTCAGTAAACATCGTTTTGTTGTAGGCCATTGCCCATGGACCTACGTCCTTCGGCAATCCGTACAAATCCCCTTGCCCGAGCTGCTTGCCGTCAAAACGGTAACGATCAAGCGCTTGCTTCCATACGTTATCCGCTTGGAACAGCTCGGTCGATTCTAGAAACGGCTGCAGGTTTTGAATCGTGCCTGCTTCGGCAAACTTGTAAAACTGCGGGCCCGATACGTAAAATACGTCCGGTGTTTTGCCCGATGCAACCAGCGTAGACAGCTTCTGATTGTATTCAGCAGGCGGCACGCTTGTGTACTCTACCTTTACGTTCGGATACTTCGTTTCGTACGATTTAATCAGCTTCGTAAATATATCTTTCTCCTGCGGACTGCCATGACCCATAAACGAAATCTTTACTTTTTCTTGCGGTGCGTTTGTTGCTGCATCACCTTTATTCCCAGTGTTTCCATTTGTAGCAGTGCTGTTGCCATTTCCACCTGATGAACAAGCCGATAGCAGCATTCCAAAGCATAATAGCATTACAAGTCCAAGCTTCGCGGATAATTTTCTATTCATTTCGTTTGACGCCTCCCTTTTTTTGCAAGCGCTTCCTTGATGAACTCATTCTAGATTATATTGTTATACTTTTAAATACTCTATTTAGTATAAAAAATGAGAAATAATCTTCTTTCAACTAATGCTTCACCTTAAAAAGCAGTCTATAACCCCATTTTCAAACGAAAACTTCTGCATTTTCATTCAACTTCTATCATTCCAGCGTTTTTAAAGCACAGAATATACTAACTTTAGTATATATTTAAATACTAATATATTCTATAATCCGTTTTGAAGCGCTTACAAAATAATAAGAGGAGATGGTTTCACATGTTTGTCCAAAGCAAGGTTAGAATAACCGCTTTATGGATTGGCTTGCTTCTTATAATCAGTATACTGCTCCCTGGTTTTCAAGCATTTGCAGCCCCTGGATTAGCTTGGCCCTCAAATACCGCAACCGTATTCACACCTCAAAACGGCGGAGTATGGTATCCAAGGCTGCTAAAGCTGAACAATAACGATATTTTAGCCTCTTTCGATACGAATGCAGGCGGGGGCAAAACAAGAATTATGCTTTCTCGCAGCACGGACGGCGGTCATACCTGGTCTCCTGCTATACAAGCTGCAGCTGATTCCAGCGGTGATGTAGGTAATGGCCAAATGCTTCAGTTGCCGAATGGCGAGATTTGGCTTTCGTACCGCCTTGTTGTGCAATCCGGTTCGATTTATAACACTTACCTAAAAACCAAAAAAAGCACCGATGGCGGCAGCACCTGGTCAGATTTAACGAACGGCCAAATCGGCTCTGCCACAGCAAACTCGTTCAAAGGATTATGGGAGCCGCATCTTCAGATGCTTGGCAATACAATAGCTGTATATTATGCGGATGATAGTCCTGCCACTGTAGGCAATACAGGCCTTCAGAAGCTTATTATGAAAACATGGACCGGTAACGGCTGGAGCGGCGAAACGATTGTCAGCGACGGTGTTGCCGCAGGCTCTAGAGATGGAATGCCCGTTATTACCCAAATGGCTAATGGCCAATACATCCTAGTGTTCGAAGCGACCGACGTCGCAGGTCATCCTTTTGTTATCAAATATAAAATATCGTCGGATGGTTATAACTGGAACGTTCCTCGTCAAACCCTTTATGTCCCTACCAAAGCCGGAAAAAAAGCTGGTGCGCCTTTTGTTGTTAAGCTTGGAGATGGCCGCTTGCTTGCTTCTTTTCAAACGGACAATGACAGCATAAATACCGGCGACGCATTCTCCTCCATGTACACGATGATTAGCGCAGACAATGGTGCAACTTGGCAATATCGGACTAATATTTTTCCAGTAAGCGACTCGACCAGCTCAAATTGGAATGCCTTGCTGCCCATAGATTCTACTCACGTCCTTGCAGCGACGAGTGCAGACTATCCAAGCAGCGGAGTGTATATTCGATTTGGTCATGCAGTTACACCATCGAACACAAACCTAGTAACGAATTGGAGCTTTGAAACGGCAAACGTAAGCGGCTGGACGACATTTGGCGATGATTACCCCGCTCGAATTAAAGTACATGGCACAAACGATGGTGTCGGTGTACCCGCCGCCCAGGGCAATTATTTTATCGGACTAGCCGGAACGAGCGGACCTGCATCGGCTTATGTTGGCCAAACGATTAGCGGACTTGATAATGGCAGCTATACGCTGCGTGCGTATATGCGGAGCAGCGGCGGGCAGAATTCTTGCGTAATGGAAGTAAAAGATTTTGGCGGAACGTCGCGGCAAACCAATTGCCCCGTAACCACAGCTTGGACGCCGGTTACACTCTCGAACATCGCAGTTGTAAACGGCCAGGCAACCATTGGCTTTTTCACATCAAACAGCCAAGCGAGCCAATGGGTCGATATTGACTGGGTTGAGTTTACTCGAAACGATGTTTACAATGGTGTCGTTTCAGGTGGTGTATACAAACTTATCAATACAAATAGCGGCAAAGCGCTTGAGGTGGATGCTTGGGGAACAACGAATGGCTCCAATGTGCAAATCTGGACGGAGGGTGCGAATCAGGCAAATCAGCTCTGGCAAATTACGCATGTCGGGGGCGGAGCATACAAGCTCATTAACACGAACAGCGGCAAAGCGCTTGATGTCAGCGGGGCAGGAACAGCTAACGGCACCAATGTTCAAATCTGGGATTATGCGAACTCAGATAATCTGCATTGGAAGATCATCGACACAGGGAGCGGTTACTTCAAGCTTATCCACTCACTCAGCAATAGGGCGCTGGATGTCGCTGCTTCTGGCACAGCCAACGGTTCAAACGTTCAAATCTGGGATGATCTCGGAAACGGCGCCCAAAGATGGAAGCTTGTTCGCGTTAGCTGATGGGGCAACCCCTGTTTTTTTAGCATAAAAAAGAATTCAATACATGGGTTGGTTGGCCAAGAAGGTAAAAAGCTTATCGGACATTTCATCACTGTATTAACACATCGTTTCTTTTGTGCTCTTTCCGGCAACAAATAGTCTAAAATAGGTCACCTTTCTATCCACGAAGCGTTTGGAAGTGGAGTCCTATCTAATTGTGTAATATGAAGGATTGCATAAAAAGTAAGCCATGAAGTAAATACTCATCTCGCAGAAGCTGCCTAAACCATTCTAGAGAGGAGTATTTATTCATGGCTCCATTTCAGTTTACACTAAGTTTAGGTCACCAATGATGCATCCAGCTGATTATCGAAGAGTCTCGGGACGCAGGCGTAACAGTTAAAGATGGCGTTTCACAAATAAGCATGGACTTCGCACCTTTGTAAAAATTGATCTAGAAAATAGCCTTATTTTCTCTCATCAGCCTCGATACTGCTCAATATGAGCCAATTCAGCAAAAATAAGGCTAAAATATAGTCCTATTTTCATTTAATGCGCCCTTTTTACCAGAATAGAGCTAGAAAATAGCCTTATTTTCGCTCATCAGCCTCGATACTGCTCAATATGAGCCAATTCAGCAAAAATAAGTCTAAAATATAGTCCTATTTTCATCAAACGTGCCTTCTCACCAAAATAGAGCTAGAAAATAGTCTTATTTTCTCTCATCAGCCTCAATAATGCTCAATATGAGCCAATTCAGCAAAAATAAGACTAAAATATAGTCCTATTTTCATCAAACGAGCCCTTCTCACCAAAATAGATCTAGGAAACAGTCTTATTTTAGCTCTCTCTTAGCCAGGCTGATTTTATGATAATAACTGCTTTAAATAAAGCAATGGCAGTCTCAAAAGCAGATAAACTGCCTTTGAGACTGCCTCTTTTTGTTAAACAAATATGCTCCTTATGGAGCTGACTCACTACGTGATCAGCACCATTCCCATACTCCATGCCATTACACTCACTCTATATCTCCCGTCAAACTACTCCTCATAAATCATTTTTCTCGTCATACCGCCATCAATAGTGATGTGAGTTCCGGTTACAAAATCATTTTGAGGGTCTGTTAAATACAGACATGCCCGTGCAATATCCTCCGGTTTGCCTACCCGCTTAGACGGATGCTGCTCATGATCCTCTGGGCGCAGCTTGCTGTAATCTCCCGTTTCGATCCAACCTGGACATATTGCGTTAACCGTAATATGATCTGGGCCGAGCGAAACCGCCATCGCGTGGGTTAGCGAGAGAATCCCACCTTTGGATGCCGCATAGGCTTCTGAATTCGGTTCCGACATCATTGCTCTCGTTGAAGAAATGTTTACGATAGCTCCACCGCCGGTTGTCCGCATCAACTTGGCAGCCTCACGCGAGCAGACAAACGTCCCGCGCAGGTTCGTATTCACAACGCTATCCCACTCATCAATGGATAGGTCGTATGGCGACTTCCATATGCCAAACCCCGCGTTGTTTATGACGATGTCTAATCTCCCGACAATCGTTTCCAAATCACGCAGCATTTTAATAATGTCATCAGGGTTGCTCATATCGGCAGAAAGGGATAAAGAATCATAACCTGCCTCTTGCAGCAGCAAGCCAGTCTGCTCCAGACCTTCTTCGTTTTTATCCACTAATACAGGCAGTGCTCCTTGCTGCGCATAAGCTAGTGCAAGCGCTCGTCCAATACCAGCCCCAGCGCCTGTTATTAGTACAACCTTATCCTCGTATGCTGCTTTCATTTTGGATGCCTCCTTAACGTGCCCTTTTACCTAAAGAGTTTAAAGCAAATCGAAGCAAAATGAAAATCCAAACCGCTTACCTCCATCAAGAGGACAAATACAGCAGCTTCACGAAATAATAGTCAACGGAACAACGGCAGGATTCTTTAGAAAATCTGAAAAATGGAGCTGATCCACCTGAACACTAAAGCTGTCTTTTTCGATTTATTTGAAACGTTGATAACTGAATTTACGGATGGCAAGCGCACCATCAATAGATCCACGGACGATGCTGCACTTCTCGGCATAAATCATGGCGATTTCAAGAAAGATTGGCGCAAACGCCAAGAAGCAAGAATGACCGGACAATATGTTAACTTCATTGAAGTGATGAGAGACATTTTGGAGAAGCAGAATTTACCTTACAACGAACAAATAGTGGAGCACTTGTATCGAACAAGAATCGACGAAAAGCAGGCTCCATTTTTAACGATTCAGCCAGCTGTTCTTGCCATGCTGAAAGAGCTGCAAAGCAAGTACATAAAAATAGGGCTTATTAGCAATTGTACAGAAGAAGAAATTCGCCAGTGGAAAGCTAGCCAGCTCGCTCCCTACTTTGATGATGCCCTCTTCTCATATGAAGTTGGCTTAGCCAAACCAGACATTCGTATATATCAATTAGCCTGTGAGCGGTTAAACGTATCACCCGAAAATGCGGCATTTGTAGGCGATGGCGGTTCTAATGAGCTGGATGGCGCATGCAACGCTGGCTTAAAAGTTTTCCATGCCTTTTGGTTTAATACCTATATAACAAGCCGTTACACGAAGCTGCTCCATCCTGATCATTTAATATCTCATTTGCCATAATAAAATAGAAGCAAAATAGATACTTTGATGACTCACAGCTACTGCTCTGAGTTTATTTCATCCAATCGTATGGATAAAAGGTTACTGTGGAAGTTGTGGACAAAACGTGTCAAATAATCTGAAAATTTAATTAATATTGTAAAAACAGCTTGAACACCCCTTGTCAATTTTCTCAAAAGCGAATATGATAAAAGCAATCAAAGGTTGTGAATCTTTTCACACTGTATAGCATATTGTGAATTAATTCACGTTGTAAGGGCGGCTGCCATAGCAGACTACCCTCTACACATCCCATAGGAGGCGTTTTTTATGACGATGAACATTGCTGTTATTGGCTGTACACATGCAGGAACTGCTGCAATTAAACAAATGGCTGCACTTTACCCGGAGGCCAACATTACCGTTTATGAACGGAATGACAATATCTCGTTTCTATCGTGCGGCATCGCACTGCATGTTGGCGGTGTAGTTAAAAATGCTGAGCAGCTATTTTATGCTTCGCCCGAGCAGCTCGCTGAGCTTGGCGTGAAGACGCATATGCGACATGATGTGCTTGCAGTAGATACGGATGCTAAACAAATTAAGGTCCGAAATCTTGTAACGGGCGACGAATTTACTGAAAGCTACGATAAGCTCGTCGTTACAACAGGCTCGTGGCCGATTATTCCGCAAATGGACGGCATCGGGCTTGAAAATATCGTTCTTTGCAAAAACTACAACCATTCGAAAGAAATCATCGAGAAAGCAAAAACAGCGAACCGCATTGCAGTTATCGGAGCCGGCTACATCGGTATTGAGCTCGTAGAAGCATTTGAACAGCTTGGCAAACAGGTAACCTTAATCGACAATATGGAACGCATTTTATATAAATACTTGGATCGTGAATTTACAGATGTTACAGAGCAAGCGTTGGTTGATAAAGGGATAACCATCGCAACTGGTCAGACGGTTACTTCGTTCAAGGGCAGTGAGGGTCATGTAAAGACGGTCATCACGACAGCTGGAGAATATGAAGCAGATCTCGTCGTGCTTTGCATCGGTTTCCGTCCTAACACTGAGCTGCTGAAAGGCCAAGTTGACATGCTTCCAAACGGCGCAATTATTGTGGATGATTATATGAGAACGAGCAAAGCTGATGTATTTGCTGCTGGCGACAGCTGCGCCATCCACTATAATCCAACAGGGCAAAACGCTTATATTCCTTTAGCCACAAACGCTGTCCGCATGGGAACGCTCGTAGCCAAAAACCTGATGAAACCAACGGTCAGATATCTCGGAACACAAGGCACGTCGGGCATTAAAATTTACGATTATAACATTGCATCGACTGGTCTAACGGAAACAGGCGCACTTGCTGCGGGAATGAATGTGAAAAATGTCACAATCATTGATAGCTACCGACTTGAGTTCATGCCTACCTTTGAGCAAGTGACTTTAAAGGTCGTATATGAAGCGGATAACGGCAGAATCGTTGGCGCACAGGTGTTATCGAAGGTTGATCTCACCCAGTCGATTAATACGTTGTCGGTATGCATCCAAAACGGAATGACGATGGAGGAATTAAGCTACGTCGATTTCTTCTTCCAACCGCATTACAATAAGCCATGGAACATGCTTAACCAAGCTGGCTTGCAAGCTGTATAATTTTATAAAAGCTGCAAGGATGGCACTCCGCCATCCTTGCAGCTTTTTGATTAAAATAACAAAAGCCTCCCTTTAACATGCGGCTCTTGCCTATTCACTACAAATTATCAGCCGGCGGCTTTCCGAAATGAGGGGTTCCATCGGCGTTCCACGTAAATACCTTGGCGCGGGCGTGACGATTGGGATCAAATAACGGATCGCCTTCAATGTCCTTGTAGCTGCGAGCATGATAGATCAAAATATCCTGTTCCCCATCCTCAGACACGGTGAAGCTATTGTGCCCTGGCCCATATTGACTATTTTCAGGGCAGCTTGTAAACACTGGCGTCTGCGTCTTCACCCATGAGCGCGGATCAAGCAGATCACTGTTCTCCTCAGCAGTCAACAAACCCATCGCATAGTTATGATTGGTGGCGCTGCCGGAGTAGGTCATAAATATTTTCCCGCCCCGCTTCAGGACAGCCGCTCCCTCATTTACCATGAAACCAATGACTTCCCAGTCGAGCTCCGGCTTCGTAATCAATACCTGCTTGCTCTTCAGCGTCCAAGGATTGCTCATCGAAGCGATATACAAATTTGTATTGCCTTGAATGGCTGGGTCTTGCTGCGCCCATACTAAATATTGCTCGTCATTATGCAGGAAGCTTGTCGCATCAAGCGAGAAAGAATCCCAATCCGTAATGATCTGGCCCCTCTCCGTCCACTCGCCCTCAAGCGGGTTAGCCGAATCATTTTCAATAACATACATGCGATGCCTGAATGGCGCATCTGCCCTTGCGGCAGCGAAATATACATACCATTTTCCAGCGATAAAATGCAGCTCAGGTGCCCAAATATTGTGGCTCATTGGTCCCGAATCGTGTTTTTCCCATACCACAACCTGCTCAGCATCGGTAAGTCCTTCCAGCGTTTGTGCTCTTCGCAGCTCAATCCGATCATACTCAGGCACAGAACCTGTGAAATAATAATACCCGTCTGTATGCTTCACTACCCACGGATCTGCTCGTTGCTCGATTAACGGATTTCGCAGCTGCTTCTGCGACTGTTCAGATGCTTGTGTGCTCATGTTTCTCTCAGTCCTCCAGCTAATATTTCTATTTTTATAAAATAACTTCATTGATTCATTACTATAAATACGAAGGGTTGCACCGGTCTAAATATAAATTGTCAAGGTTTCTCTTTGCATATAAAATAGATAAGATATATCAGAATAACATTTTCATTAACGAATTCGACTTCATATTTTCAATCACAAGCTGTAAGGCAAATCCAATGTTAAAAAATTGAGCGGAGTGAATGTATGAAAATTGATATTTCAGATACTCATTTACCCATCTATGAAGCATTAGCCAGCGATGTAAGGCTTAAAATCATACAGCTGCTTGCTCTGCAGGAGATGAACATCAAGGATCTCGCACAAGCGCTCGAGCTGAGCAGCCCCATTATGACGATGCATGTGAAAAAGCTCGAAAAAGCTGGTTTAATCAGCTCCGAGATGGTTTCCAGCAGTGGCGGAACCAAAAAAATGTGCAAACTTATCACAGATAGCATTGAGATAGATTTCCCGTCAACACGGCGCCCAGCGCTTCGCACTTATCATGAGTCCATCATTTCCATCGGCCACTACACCGACTTTGAAGTGGAGCCTACCTGCGGCCTCGCTACGACTGCTAAAGTCATTGGCATGTTCGATGAGCCTCGTTTTTTTCTTGATCCTGATCGCATCAATGCCAGAATCTTATGGTTTAGCAGCGGCTTTATTGAATACAAAACAGCCAACTTCTTATTGAAAAGCGAGAAGCCTACTGAGCTCGAAATTTCGTTTGAAATTTCCTCCGAGGCTCCTTTTGCCAATGACAATTGGCCCTCCGACATTTCCTTTTACTTAAATGACACCAAAATCGGCCTATGGACGAGTCCTGGCGACTTCGGCGGCAAACGCGGAAAGTATACCCCCGATTGGTGGTGGGATGAAATTAATCAATACGGCCTGTTGAAGGTGCTGAAGATTACACAAGCCGGAACCTTCATCGACGGTCAGCAAATATCCGATGTTACTCTTGATGATGTCAACATATTAAGCAAGCAATGGAAATTCCGCATAGCTGTGGAGAAGGACGCCGAAAATGTCGGCGGCGTTACGTTATTCGGCTCTGGGTTTGGCAATTACAATCAAGACATCGTCTTTAAGCTTTATTATGAAAGGAACGAATAAGAGCTAGCGGCGCGAGCTGCTAGCTCTTCATCCCCTTTTTACGGTAAATTTTTCAGCCTAAAGATCGTAATGGATTGTTTCGCAAGCTCCAGCGTAAATGTGTTAGACAACCCATCAACAGCCTGCTCCTTAGGCAGCACGGCCGCAGGCTTCGCAAACGAATTCTCCACACCCATATCCGCTTGGAGCGACAGCTTCGTTCCTTGCGGGGCTATCGTTTTCCCCTTTACTTCAATAGACGCATTCACTACATAGTCATTGGCATTTACGATTTTCAGAATGATCTCATCCGTCTTCTCATCTCTGCCCGCTATGAAATAAAACGGCTCCTCACCTTGTATACCGCCACGTCCAGCCTCGTACGTTTCGCCGCTGCGCATGCGAATTGAAGCTGGCAGTACCGAGCTCGCAACATGATTGCTGAACATTTGCTGCACATAATAGTTCGGAGTCCCGTATACTTCAGCATTATTGAACCAAATTAGATCCGGCGACCACTGTGTATACCCTTCCTTACCGAACAATGGTGCATAGGAAGCCATAGCTACAACATCAGAATTCCGTTCCAACCCGACCATGAACGCCGCTTCAGCCAGCGCTGAACCGAAGCTGTTGCTGCGTTTGCCGTTATGTGCTGCATATTCGCCTACGAACACTCTCGGCCCGTTCCGATCATACGTATCATATCGATTCGAATTCGCTATAAACCAATCAGGATTCATATAATAATGCTCATCAACGATATCTGTCGGCTTATCCTTCTGCCACCGCCAAGCATCATCAAATATAGGACCAGAAGGCGAAGGACCTGCGGACGCAATAAGTTGAATATTGGGATACTTCTCTTTAATCGCAGCTGCAAACATTTCGTATCTTATAAAATAATCCGTACCCCAATGCTCGTTGCCAATCGCAAGGTAATGAAGCCCAAACGGCTCAGGGTGTCCATTCTTCGCCCGCTTCGCTCCCCATTTGCTCGTTGAAGAACCATTTGCATATTCGATCAGATCAAGCGCATCTTGGATATAAGAAGCAAGCTCCTCTATCTGCGCTACGTCTGACTGACGGAATTGATCGCCCATTCCTGCATTTACGACAGGCAGCGGTTCTGCTCCAAGATCTTCGCTTAGCTGGAAATACTCATGGAAGCCAAGCCCGTAGCTTTGATAATAAGGTGCCGTTAAGGCGCCGCCCCACATATTCGTATTTTGCTTTCGTTCGGACGGATCTCCAATGGAGTCCTTCCAATTGTAGCGATTGCCTATCCCATCTCCGCCAACGATGCTGCCTCCGGGGAACCTTACAAATGACGGCTTCAAATCAGCCAGCATGCGGACAAGGTCTGAACGCAAGCCGCCTGGCCTATTCTTCCATGTGGATTGCGGGAATAACGAGATCATATCAACGTCGATTTGACCGTTACCATTCGCGCCCAGTACCAGTCTTCCGTTCAGAGCTGCTTCAGAAGCCGTTATTGTCCCCTTCAGCTTCGTCCATTCCGCTCCCATTTTTTCGTCTGTGATTACCGTTTCGCCTAGCCTTTTGCCGCTATCGTCTTCTAGATAAGCAGTAAGCTTAAGCGCTGCATGGTTGCTGCTTCTTGCATACATCGAGAAATCATATTTCTCACCTTGCTGCAAAGCGATTCCGCCAAAGCCGCTATTTACAATTGCAAACTCATCCTCTTTGGCTGGGGCCCTCACCTGCATCGATAAATAATGTGGATTGTTTGCGTTCAGCGGCGCTTTATCCGCAACTTCTACTGCTCCGTCTCCAGATCCAGCTTTTCTTATCGCCCAGTTCCAGAATGAATTGCCGAATTCGAAGGAGCGATTTTCAATCAATTCTGCATACACGCCGCCATCACCGGCAAAATTGATATCCTCAAAGAAAATCCCATATAAGGTATCACTTACAGGAGCGCCCGTCTGATCCGCTTGAATGGAAATCGCGTAATCCGCTGCCTCTTCCTCCCATATGCGAAGCGGTATTTTTTTCTCCCCCGCTGCTTTTCCTTTGTTGACCATTGCCGTTAACGTTGCTTCAACATCTCCATGTCCGCTTGCCGGTCTAGTAACTGTGCCATCTGGGGCAACTGTTTCTTCATGATCAGAGGACCAGACAATGCTTGTGCCACCCGGTCCACTGCGCGGCAGCTCTAAAGATTCCATAACACGGCTGCTGCTTGGAAGAGATAACCACTCTACCGCAAAAGCAACGGTATCCTGATCGTTCATCCCTTCAGTCAGTTGATCAGCAATTTCATCAACGGATAGAGCTTCGCTATAAATCCGCACCTCGTCTACTTGGCCGGATAAATACGGGTCGACGTCAAACTGCGATTTTCCGATATAGTTGCCTGTCGTGCCCGCCATATCACTCGGCTTGATCGATAGATCATCATTGCGGGCGATTTCATGCCCATTCAAATAAAGAATGCCCGTGCTGCCAGACCAAGTGAAGGCAACATGCGTCCAGCTGTCCGCCGGAAACTCCGTTTCGGTGCTGATCATTTGCTCGCCGCCGCCATTCTTGATCGCAAGCTTCATCTTGCCTGTTTCTGACATCGGGGTGAGAAACAAATAACGATCCACTCCATTGCCGAAATCGAAGATTCGCTGCCACATTCGCAGATCGTTAATATTAACCCATGCGGATATCGTCAGCTCTTCCAAACCATTCAAAATTGCCGTAGGCATCTCCGCATAGGCGCTTGATCCGTCCAGCTGCAAGCTGCTTCCGAACTTGCCCTCTTTCTGCAGAACGCCGCCGCTCAGCATCCCAGTATTATCATGACCTGATGCGTCCAGCAATTCATTCGGTGAAGCGCTCAGCTCCGACTTCTCCGCATGATCGAAAGTGTAGCGCAGCAGCAAACAATTTTGATAAGTCTGCTGCTCATCTCGCTGGGCTGTTTCCTTTATCTTAGGCTCCTGCCCCTGGCTGAAGACAATCCAGATAACAGCTGCCACCAATACCAGCAGCAATATGGCAGTCAGCTTCTTCAGACGTATGTCAATCAAGCTGCATCTCTCCTACTATTCACCTGCGATACCGGAACGTTCGACGCTCTCGACGAAATAACGCTGCGTGAACATGTACAAAATAAGCACCGGCAGGATCGTTAGCATAACCCCAGCCATCACTTGGTTTTGCAGCGTCGGCGCCATGCCGAGCGTACCTGAGGATACCGAGCTGGATGCCTGCTGAAGATCCAGATTCGCATTGCCGTTGAAGAAAGCCATATTTTGCGCCAGATTGAAATACTCTGGAACGAGTAAATACATATTCGGCTCAAACAGGTCATTCCAGTGCCACACGACCGAGAACAGGAAGACAACCAGCATGGCGGGTTTCGCGAGCGGGAACATAATCATCCAGTACGTCCGGAACGCACCCGCGCCATCGATTCTTGCCGCTTCCTCCAGCACATTCGGCAGCGTTCGGTAAAATTGAATAAAGATAAGGACGAACAAAGAGCCTTTCAGTCCGTGTCCAAGCAGCGCCGGCACAACGAACGGCAGATGCGTATTTACCCAGCCCAAGTCGAGGAAAAAGGTAAACAACGGCACAACGATCGTCTGCGGCGGCACAAGAAATGTAAATACAACCATCGCCAGAAACAACGCTTGACCGGGAAATCGGTAACGTGCGAAGCCGTATCCTACAATTGAACAGCTTACGACTTGAAGCATCGCGCTGCCAAATGAAATGATGGAGCTGTTCAGCAGTCCCGGCCAGAAGTTAATTTCCTCCATTGCGATCGAATAATTCGTTAGATTAAACTGCTTCGGAATCCACTGAATCGTAGCATCCGCCACATCCTCCGGCCGCATCAGCGATTTTGATACCATATAAAGCAGCGGATAAACGAAAACAAACGCCAAGCTGAGAATAACGACATAATAGAAAATCGTTCCGATTACGCCGCGTCCGCGCTTTATCCAAGTAATCTTCCAGACCTCTTCCGCTTTGCCTTGAAGGTCGGCATATTTTTCGGTCATGCTAGGTGAATTCATGCCCTCTACCCCCTACCTTCGGTTGCTGACAAGCTTTTGCGGAAGATGAAGAATACGACCGCTAGCACAACCGAAATCACAATAAAGTAAATCCAGCCCATTGCCGAGCCATAAGCGTAATTATTCGTTTTGAACACATTGTTCATAATGTGATTCATAATTTGGTTATCTGTTTTGGTGAATGAGTTGACGACGCTGTAAAGCGTGTTGACGAACAGCATCGGCATAATCATCGGAAACGTAATCTTCCAGAAGCTTTCCCATTTTGTTGCGCCATCACATTTGGCTGCTTCATATAACGCTGGCGAGATCGTCTGCAAACCCGCGATGAAAATCAATATTTGCACGCCCGAATCCCACATGACGAGGGTTAAAGAATCTGCATATTGAAGCAGCGGGTCCAAGATGCTGTCCGGTATAAATGCATTTAGCTTGCTGTAAAGATCGTATTGATAGAAGATCGGGAGCTGAGCAGCACCCTGCTCCAGGAGCTCCCTCAAGATGGCGCCGGAAGCGATAATAACCGGCAGAAAGAATATGCCGCGGAACAACGTACGACCGCGAAACGGACGATTAAGCAGCAATGCACTAAACATCGCAAAAATTAGAATAAGCGGTACCTGCGTCAGCATCGTTGTCAGCGTTGCTTGCAGCAGCGGCACAAAATCGATGTCTGTCGTAAAGGCGGCACGGTAATGGGTCAAGCCAGTGTAAGATGCCTTTAGCCCTGCCTTCGTAACCTCCAAATTGTTAAGCGAATAATAAAGTGATTTGCCAAGCGGAATGACCATGAACAGTAAGAAACCGACAACCCATATGGAAATGAACGAGTATCCCTCAAAGATGTGGCGGCCTCTCATCGAGAGTCCAAATTTTTTGCCCATGCTCATTTCCCTCCGTTTCGCATGAGATATCCTGCCGCAGGAATAGATAAGCCGTCAACCGTCACTGAAGCACTGCCATAATTGACAATAACCTTTGTTCCATTCGCATACGTTGTTTGATATACGTTATTGCTCAGCTTCTCATGATCAGCAATCGTCTGATTAGCTATCGCTTTGTAAATAGACTCAAGCTCGTTATATTGCTGAACGGCATCATCAATCCATGTCTTGTATTCAGAGCTCCATAACCGATCCTCCAGCGTTCTTTGAAGCTTCGTTGTGGGCTCATAAGTCAGCTCTAGACTAGGCAGCGCACCATACTCTACCATCCGAAGCAGCTCGTTCTGGGCATCATTTCGCAAATTGATCGGATTAGCCGAGTAAGGCACCAGCCCTCGTACCGCAATCTGATAGAAAGGAACCGTCTCGTCATTGTAAATAAAATGGCTGGAATCAAGCGGTGCACCGCTAATCCCATCAATATGTCCAAGCATATAAGCAAATCCATAATCGACTGACGCTCCGCCAGTAGTCTCCCGAATGGCATCCGTTGCTTTCACCCAAGCTGATGCTGTCTCGCCGCGCGTTGTCAGCGACTTCGAATCGATATCGGAGTACAATGTATTTCCCCAAAAGCTAAGATGGACACCAGAGATGCCAAGCTTCGAATAATCCTTCAGCTCTTTGTTCAAATGTTTGCTGATGACACGCTCTGGCTTCATCCAATAGTAGAGTCTGCTGTCGTCATTCCATCTGCTGCCAATAAAATAATCAGTACTTGGCGCTACTTCACGATCCATGCCGCGAATGGCGTCCTTTGACTTCTTCATGCCGTCGCTATCCGCGATTGCGCGAGCATAGTTTGCTTCCAAATAAAGCGAAACCCCTTTATTAGCGGCATAGGCGGCAAGATCCTTCAAATCCTTTGCTCCGCC
Organism: Paenibacillus sp. MCAF9; assembly: GCF_052114265.1. NCBI lineage: Bacteria > Bacillati > Bacillota > Bacilli > Caryophanales > Paenibacillaceae > Paenibacillus > Paenibacillus sp. MCAF9. Next base: position 44,719 of record NZ_JBFREL010000036.1, on the reverse strand, counting down.
CAGCTTCTTCTCCACTGGAAAGTGATCCGGCTGATCGCCATATAAACCATCATCAGACCATCCGGAAAACGTAAGCTCTAAATTCGCGATTCCTTTTTTCTGAAAAGCATCAATAATTTCTCGCGCTTGATCGAATGTCGTCATCGAAATGAACGTATTGCCAAGCACCTCATCACGCAAAATACCGCCAAGCAGCTTCACCTTAAAGGGAACTGCCGTTTGCTCCAAAGGCTTAACTCCTTGCTCTTCTTTCAGAAATTTGCCGTATGCCTGTGCCATCCCGACGTAATCAGCTTCCTTGTCTTGAAGCAGTACGTAACGCAGCTGCCGATCGCCTTTGATCCAGTTGCCTTGGAAAAATGGGATTTCACCCGATGTCCCGATGAAAATAACATCGCTCCAGCGGTACACGAATTCCGCCGACGTCCGGTAATAGGAGATCGCGCGGATGCCTGACGGCGTTCCATTAATCTTCGCATCGTATTGACCTTTCGTTACGATACCGAGCGAACCTACATCGTCGCGGTAATTGCCGAATACCGGCAGCGCAACCATTTCTTTTGGAGCAAGCTTTTGCCGCCACATTTGATCAATATCCGTATGTGATTGCGTAACGTAAGCCGGGTCGGCGCCATAGATCATTTCGGAGTAGCCCGCAAAATACTGCGGATGCTTCGCGCTGTATTTCATAAGCGCGCCGGAGCCGTCCGGCAGGAAAATCGCTCCTTCCTCCGTATCCGCAGCAGCGTTCCAGAATGGCAGCGGCTCAATACTTACAAACTTTGCTTTGCCCGCTTCCTTAATGGATGCTTCCGGAATCGACAGCTCGAAGCCTTTCTCATTTAAACGATATTCAAGCGCAAACTCCAGCTTTTCCTTCACGAATTGGAAGGTTACTTTCGCCCCGCCATCAATCGTCTCGATCTTCAGCTTGTTTTCCTTTTCCTTTGCCAAATACGTTTGTACAGTATCCGAGCCCTCTGTATACTTCACATGAACGGCCGCATCCATAAACTTCTTATTATTAGGCATCGTCGTTCTAGGAAGCTGCGGCGTACCCAGCCATTCTTTCTTGGTTCGCTTGTCAACGAGGCGAACATTGCCTGTTTTATCGTCAATGTACATCTTGTAGCTGTCATTCTCCGCAATCTGCTTCGTAGCAGATACAGGATACAGCTTCACTTCGCCTTGGTCAGCAGGTTCCGCGGTCTCTGCAGTGGTCTCTGCAGCAGACTCTTCTGCTGGAGCCTCCGAAGCTGCAGTCGAATCCGAAGCCGCTGCGGCATCTTCATCCGTGGTCGTCTCCGACGCAGTCGCAGTTGCACTCTTGCCCGCATCTTCCTCTGCTTGAACACGGGTTTCGCCTTCCACGCTCCCGAAGTGAGGGAATATGCTGACAACGAGCAGCAATGCCACGATAATAAGCCATTTTCGTTGTTTCCTCATCTCGTCCACCTACCTTCGGAAGTTTATTTCTTTGAACATGTCGATTATAAAGTTAAGGAGTTGATTGATTAAGCCAAACATCAGAATGCCAATAAACCAAATAATTAATATGCCGACGATGCTCAGCACCGTAATCCAGATCATTTTGCCAAGCTCAAAATCATGAACGATTCTTACCTTAAGCAAGAGCAGCCACCCTACCCAGTAAAGAGTAAGATTGATTAAAAACGAATAAATAGAGCTTTCATCCAGCGCCAAAATATTCGTTAGCAGCGTGATTGGGATAATAAAGATCGCATAAGGAACCAGCGCAAATGCACTGCCGACAAACACTTCCTTAAATTTCCCTTCCCCTTCAAGAATCGCACTGACGCCCCAGTTCGATATCGTCCACGTTACCCATGGCACAACGATCCATATCAGCTCATGCACAAACGAGATCTCATACGTTTCTCTCGTCTCGAACGCATACCCCGTAATTAGAATGGCAACCATCCTCGCGATATAAGCCAGTGCGACGATGAACAACGCTTGCCCCCATTTAATGCGGCCCGGCTCCTGAATATCGTGGTAAAAATCGATCGGGTGCACGAGCACCTGCCGCATCATTTTAAACGTTGCGATCATAAGGCACTCCTCCCTTCACCTGAACCACTTTAGCCGACTTGCGGTCTTTCAGCATCGCAGAAGCTCTGCGCCAAACAAAAGGTATGATGTAGCGCAAAAGCACGATTAACACGATAATGGCTAAACATATCCATGCAAAATGCTCTCTAATATATTCCTTTCGATATTCCTTGAAAGCGACCGAGTAATCGTAACGCGATCTTGCCAGCTCAAAATACTCCATAGCTCCCTTATAATTTTCCGCTTTATAGAGAGACTTGCCGATTGCGAGATAGGCTAGATCAAAGTTTGCATTCAAATGCAAAACCTCGTTCCACATTCCCTCCGACTCTTTGTATCGTCCATCAACGAATAACCGCGATGCGTCATGCACCAGATCTGCAAATGGCGTCGTACGGAACAAATCGATGCGATTGCGTCCTTTATCGACCACATACACCGTGCCGTCTGCTGACTGATCAAGGCTTGATGGCGTGATAAACAAGCCGTTCTGATCGCCGAGCCCTCCGAACACGAACAAGAAATTTCCGAGCTTATCGTACTGATAAACTTTGCTGGACTGAAGGTCAAGTGCGGTGATAACACCGTCCTTATCTACAGCCAGATCAAGAAACGACGGTACTTCGAAAGGGCCAGCATCAAAACGTCCACCGTACCTTTTAGGAACAATATTGAGCGTATCCACACCAACAGGCGATAAACGCTTCAATTGGTTCATTTCTGTTCCAAGTGTGGACGTGTAAACGAAACCTTCCTCATCCTGCACCGCATTGGAGAACTCGAGCGGCTTAACGACCGACAATTTTGCCTTCTGCTCCTCCGTTGCAACGAGCTTAACGAACAATCTGCTCCAGCTGAAGCCTACATGATTCGCACCATAAAACCCTTTAAATTGCCCGTTCGGATCAATTTGAATGAGGCCCTGTGTGTTTCCGTCACTCACGACAAACATGTAATTCCGCTTATCCACGAGCAGCTTTGATGGAGAATAAGAGAAGGTTGCTCCGAGCAGCGGACTTTCAGGCTTGCCGAACTGCTTCTGGAATTTCCCGTTTTTATCAAAAATAGCGATTCGTTGGTTTTTGGTATCCGCTACATAGATGGTTCCATCCTGCTTCACGTAAACGCCTTTTGGCTCGTTCAGCTTGCCGTCGCCTTCTTCGTCGCCGATAATGTTCAGCACCTCATGCTTCCCATCCAAATGGACGACCCGGCTATTTCCTGTATCTACGATATAGATCGTTCCATCGTCAGCAAGGAAAATATCTTCTGGCGAGCTAAATGGTCCAGATGATAGGTTAAAACCATCAATTGAGCTCTCATACATGTACCCGTTGATCGAGTGAACATCTTGGCCCAGCTTATTTCTCGTATACCCTTCATAAGGAGAGGCCGCGAACGTTTGAACAGGTAGAGCTGTAACTAGCATCAGTAAAGCGATAGCTGTACTGACAACGAATCGGAATATCGTAGCCTGCTTCATCCCGGTTGTCCTCCTACTCTTTCAGACCTGAATGCGCCATCGTTTGCAGCACTAAGCGCTGCGTTACGATAAAGACGATTATCGTCGGCACAATCATCAATAAACTTGCCGCGGCAAGCGTGCCGACACGCGCAACCACGCCGTATCCACCGCTTAACGTCTGGATTGCCAGCGGCAGCGACTTCATATCCTGATCGGTCGTATAAACCATTGCTGGGTATGGATCATTCCAGGCTGATATGAAGCTGAATAATGCAAAGGTCGCGATGGCTGGCTTCAGCATCGGCATGACGACAACCCAGAACACCTTCCACTCGGATGCGCCGTCCATGCGTGCTGCCTCCAGCAAGGCATCCGGGATTTGGCGCAAAAACTGCGTCATGAGAAACATCCCTATCGGAGCCGCCAAATACGGCAAAATCATCGCCCAATACGTATTGATCAAACCGATTTTGCTAATGAGCAAATATTGCGGAATTTGCACGACCATCGGCGAGAACATAATAGCAAGCACGACCATGTTGAATATAGCGCTGCGAAACGGCATATTGTGCTTCGCCAGCGGATACGCTGCCATAGCCGATACGAGAATGCCAAACCCAACAATACAGGAGCTGATCAGCAAGCTGTTAAAAATAAACCTGGAGAACGGAACGCTTGTCGTTCCCGTTATGAGCAATAGATCGCGAAAATTGACTAATGTCGGATTGTTCACGAAAAATCGCGGTGGAAACAAGAACAGCTCGCTTGTTGGTTTAAAGGCTGTAGATACCATATAAACCAGAGGGGCAAGCATCAAGAGACCGAACAACGTTAGAAATAGATAAAGGAAAAACCCTCCCCAATCCTTCCTGCCTTTCACTGCGCCAGTCATATCGGTTCAGTCCTTTCCTAGCCATTTGAATATGAGACGGTTTAGTCCGATCATCATGACGAACAGCACAACCGCGATCGCCGCAGCGTAACCCATCTCAAACTTGATAAAGGCATAATCGAATAAATGTGTCAAAATCGTATGGCCTGCATAAAGCGGACTCGGCAATCCGACGAGTTGCACGCTCACATCAAACACGGTCAGTGAGCTAACAACCTGAAGCACTGCGCCGAACAGCAATTGCGGCTTTACGGATGGAACTGTAATATAAATGAGCTGCTGCCATCTATACTTAATTCCGTCGATTTCCCCAGCCTCATAAAGATCCTTCGGTACGTTCTGAAGGCCGGCTAGGAAAGCCAAGAACCCTACCCCCATCGACATCCATAGCGAGACAATGATGATCACGGGTACAATCGAATTAATGTTTTGCAAAAATAGATAAGGCTCGTCGATAATGCCCAGCTTCGATGCAAAATAGTTAAGCAAGCCTTTGCGGTCGCCCGCAAACAGGTAGAGCCATACGACCGACATCGCCGTAGCGCTCGTAATGGACGGCGTGTAATAACAAAGCGTATAGAAGAAGCGGTATTTTTGCGGAATTTGGCTAATGAGCCAAGCCAGCAAGAACGCCATTACATAGCCGACCGGCCCTGTAATGAACGCAAATTTCAACGTAATGCCAATCGCCTTAAGGAAAATATCGTCGTCGACAAACAACAGCTTGTAATTGGAGAGACCAATAAACTTTGGCGCCTCCAGAATGTTGTAATAGGTAAAGCTGAGTACAACCGAAGTGACGACCGGTACGATCGTAAACAAGGTGAACAGGATAAGAAATGGAGCGAGAAACAGGTAGGAAACCCTGTTTCTCTTCATTTCATGCCACAGCAAGGACAATTTGCTCGGTTTGCGGAGGCGTTCCGCTGCCGGAGTGACCACGGTTGCCGCTGAATCTGTGTTCATTTTCACGGGCTGTCGCCTCCTTTGGAAGTTGCTTGACTGGAAGATGCAGGCGCATCATTTAAACCAAATTCCTCGCGCTTCTTGCGCAATTCCTTATCGATTTCCTTAACGCCTTCCTCCACCGCTTCACGCGGTATTTTGCCGTTCAATACGATTTGGTTCCAAATATTCGCGATATGTCTGGTCGTATAGTAACCGCCAATGACAACCTCGCGCTCCTTGAACCATTCCCACTGCTCGAGAATCGCGTTAATATCAGAGGATTGCCAAGGCATCCGCTTAAGCGCCTCGATATTAGCGGTATTCCATCTTGCTTCTACGCCAAGCAGCGCTTCAAGCTCGGAGCCGAATCTTTCCTGCGTATCTGCACTCGTCCACCACTTCAGAAATTCCCATGATTGTTCTTTCATGTCGGTATCTTTGAAAATCATGCCCGTTTGCGCGAGGCCGCCGGTTGAACGGTTAATTTGCCCGTCCTCCTGCTCGATGCCCGGCATCGGCTTCATGCCCCACCAGCCTGTAAGCTCCGGCGCTGCAGTAGATAGCAGCACGTAAGTGGAATAGTCCGCCACCCCGATTGGCATTTCGCCGGAACGGAAACGGTTATAGAAATCGGCTTGCTTCGAAATTTTAAAGTTCGTGAACAATCCTGTCCAAAGCTTGAATGCCTTCATCGCCTCTGGCGAATCAAGGTTCGAATATTTACCGTCTTCACGGTAAAACTCGCTGTTTTGCTGGAACAGGAACGGCGCAAACTCATTAATCGCAAGCGCCGGATTATTCGGAGCATGCGGGTAGAAAAAGTCCATTCCGTTTTGCTGCAGGATCGGAATAAGATCCATAACCTCCTGCCAAGTGTCTGGAATTTCAGACTCGGAGATGCCCAGCTGCTGCATAATATCTTTGCGATAGAACAGCATGTTGAAGTTTTGATTTTCTGGCAACGCGTAGCTTCCGTTATTATATTTGTAAGGAATAAGTGCACCTGGCCTGAATCGAGCGGCCACTTCATCGTAATCGTCGTATTCCTCCAAGTTGACCAATCCATTGCGCACAGCATAATCAATTGGAATTTCACCCTCTACGCCAAGCGCAACATCTGGCGCTAAACCCGCCGTGCTTGCCAGCAAGAGCACCTGCATCTGCTGAGCCGGAATCACGTTGACATTTACTTTGATGCCTGTTTCTGTGGTGAAATCCTCATCAATCATTTGCTTAATAATGTCGACCCAGTCGCGCCCTCTCGCTACCCAAACGTCCAGCACCTTCTCGTCTTCATACACGTTGCCGATACCGCCGTAGTTTTTCGTGAACGAGCTCGTAAAGTCGTAAATCATCGTACCCGTTCTAGCCAGCCAGCCTGCATCAGGCTTCGGCCATGCCGTATCTGGCGATTTAATGATGAGATAATCAAGCAGCAAGCTCTGCTTGCTCAGACCATTCACCCATGTCCCAAGCGATGCCTGCAAATCATTGAATTGCAGCATGCGCCCTGGAATGGAGGTTGTATCGTTAGACATGCTGAGTAGCACGTCGCGCGCTTCGTAAAGCGGGCTTACTTCAGAGCTGCCCTTGTCAACGCCCAGCTCATAAAGACCTTTGATCGTATCGTCGAAGCTCTTGGCCATAAGCTGCAGGCGTTGTACGAGGTTCGCGATATTTTGCTCCAAGCGCCAGTCGCCATTCGGATCGGGGTTCGTACCCGTAACTTGAATAACCTCACGGCCGAGCAGTGACATTTTGCGTGTCGTATCTGTAACCGTCTCGAGCATACGCCCGAGCGCACCAACCTGAACCTCCATTCGAATCGTATGCTTGCCCTTTTCTAGATAATAGAGATAGGGCTCATTGCTCTCGCTGTCGCCGCCAAACTTAGCAACTTGGAACTCAGCCTTATAAGGAAAAGAAATTTCATTCATTTCTTTAAATGGCAGCTTGCCATCAATCGTTACCGTCCGCTGTGTTGGCATTCCGTTAAGAAACCATTGCCCATAACGTGCTCCGATTTCGTACAGTCCGCTTTCAGGCACCTCAATTTCCCATTCCGCCCACTGTCCGCCCGTTCGCCAGCTAGCGCCGCCAAACGTGTTAAGTACAATAGAATCTTTTTTGAATGGTTCTGTTAACGGCTCGCGATCCTCGATGCGCTTCAGCGTCGGATCGGATTTTAAGGTCGACAGCTCGGCCTGTGCCTTAATAAGCTGCCCTGCCGTTTTCTTGTAGCCCTTCTGTTCATATGTGCTGGCAACCTCGGCGTAAGTTGGTACCTTTACCGGCGAGTAAATGTCAATTTTCCCAATTGCCGCAGGCTCCCTAACCGCCTGAAGGCGCAGCGTATGCTTTCCCTTTGTCAGATAGAAACGAAACGGCTCGTACGTTTTGCCTTCTGCATCACGGAACTCCCGGTATTGCCAACCGAATGTCTCTTCCCTGCGCGGATTGAATTCATTATTCTGATTGTCAAACCATGTTTTTCCGGCTTCCTTCCACATCCTTTGGAATTCCAGCTTCTTCGCTTGGAAAAACGGATATTTTCCGTCAATTTGTAAGCTGCGAACGACGGATGAGCGCTTGCCCTCCATCGCGTAATAGCTCATTCCCATTTGATAATAGCCATCCTGCGGCACTTCAAAGGAATAATCCGCCCAGCTGTCCTCATCTATAAGAGCCAAGGCTTGACCTGACTGGTCACCTAAGCCCGAAACGATTTGTGTTCCTGTCTCGCTGATTCCCTCATAATCTGTAGAAGACAGCGTGATGCTGAAATCTGTCGTATCTGACGCTCCTTGTTCACTCCAGCTGTCTACATATTTATTAAAAGACGGCTCCAGCTTGCTGCTGGCGTCTTCACCTTCCAAAATTGACGATTGATCGATTCCAGCATCCAGCGCAATTCCAGCCATCGCATCATCGTTGTAGCCTCTTGAATTATTCCACCATAAAAAGAAGCAGACTAATGCGGCAATGACAACCAATGTTACCTTATACTTGCTTAGCCAATGAATCACCAAGGAGCACCCCCTTGCCATACTAGCGTAAACGGCTTGCGTCATTTTAAGGCGGCGCAGCTATCGTTTCGCGATAAATGTTAAAACGTATCGTTGTGTTATCATGCCGAATCATCCTTCAATGAAGGATGATTCGGTTTCCTGATAAAGAAAGCAAAATTATTGGGCGAGCTCTTTAATCAGTTTTTCCTTTTCGGCCTTCAGCTTGTTCTCAATGTTTTCTTGCGTTTGCTGAATGGCTGTTTTTGAATCAACGTTTTTATCAAGTGCGGCTAATACACCTTCAACCCATAAAGGCCATGCTAAACCGTCAAGACGAGTAAAACGTCTAATTGGAATGAGGCTGGCAAGCTCATTGTAGAACTTGTAATCCTCTTGGTCGCCGAGGTAAGGATTTGTATGTGACAGGTACCATTCTTGGCTTGTAATATGCTTGTAATCCGGTTGAACCGATTGTTCAATCCATAGTTTCCAAGCTGCTTCGGACGTTGTAATAAATTCTACGAATGCCCATGCTGCATCTTTATTGCTGCTTTGTGAAGGAATGACGAATGTCGATCCGCCCATACCAACGTTAAGTCCAAAAGGCATTGTTGTAGCTTTCCATTTGCCTTTTTGATCCGGGAAGTTGATTTCTAGATCACGTGCGCCGTAAGTTCCCGCTACGTACATCGGGGACTCGCCTTTTTTCACGCGCTGCTTGCCTTTATCACTGTAGATGCCGTCATGCGGAGCAATTTTCAATTGGTTTACTTGTTTTGAAATATCGAGGAATTTTACGAACTCATCCGTGTTGCGAACCCAGTTCATTTCGCTGTCGTAGTATCCAAGTGAATCGCCTAACCAGTGAACCGGTGAATCACGCCATTCCATGGAATACTTACCGTTTGCTTTCAACGTTTGAGCTAATGTGAAGAAGTTGTCTGGATCCTGAATGTATTCGCCAAGCTCGGCTGGATCAGATGGCAAGCCCAGCTCTTCAAAGATGTCTGCACGGTAGTAAGTTACAGCAGGTGTAACATCCCACGGCATACCTAACAATTTGCTGCCGTCAATGGACGACCAGCGGTTCCAGTTATACTCCGATACTAGGCTTTGATATTTGCCAGCATCATATTGCGGTTGAAGCAAATCCTCCAGCACATTTCCTGTGCTATAGCGTGTAAATTGGCCTTGCTCAACAAGTGCTACATCCGGTGCTCCTTTGCCAGCTGCCAAAGTCGTTTGCAGCTTATCATGCAAATCTCCGAAAGGTACAAAAATCGTTTTCAGCTTGATATTCGGATAAACTTCATTAAACGCCTTTTGAAGCGCAGCATCCTTCTCTTTGTTGTCAAGGAACGTCCAGAACGTTACTTCACCTGCAATCGACGGATCAATGGAGGACTTGGCAGCCCCGCCATCAGGCTCAGAATTATTAGCGGCCGGCTCATTTGTAGACGCTTCCTTATTGCCTTCCGTATTCGCAGGCGTATTTTCTTTACCATTATTAACGGTGTTTTTACCTGCACCGCTGGAGCACGCCGTTACGAGCATAATAAGAGCCAACATAAAAATGAAAGTGCTTGTTAACTTTTTCATCTAAAAAAGCCTCCTTCGTAATTTTGAATAAAGCGTTTACATTTTAACCCTTAAACGATATAGTCATTAATGCCTTGCTTGATTATGGTTCATAGCTGAGTAAACAGCGTTTAACATATTTGTTAATCAGAAACATTTTTTCGCAGGCATCAAAAACGATTTCTATCTTTTGTTTCTCTTGCTGCTATGACTCCCTCTAGTTATCAGCATTGTAAAAACTTAAACAACTCCAGCTTGCTCTCACTGCTCGGCTTCTGTTTTGAATCAAACATAAGCAGCTCTTGACTTAACAGCCCAGTTTGCTTATATTCTAGTTAATTTATTAACCGTATAGCGCGAACCTACATTATTGCATTAAAACATACGTAAACATATTCAGCTCAAGCTTCACCTCCATGAGAAATAACCATTATGTTAATCGATTAATGATTATGTTACATGATTTAGTTTAACACGTATTTTTACGTTTTCAAGTACTAAAATTCGATTCAAGCAAAATTTTCGTTCAACTATTTCCAATGCTGAATCACATTTTTATTTACAATCTGCTTAACACCCGCTGGATTGCCTCGTTTTTCATGTTTAAGCACAAAAAAATCACCCATTTCTGAGTGATTAGCATTTATATAAATATTTAATGTTGATCATTTCTTTACTCTGCTTCAATCGTAAACGGAACAATAAACGTTTTTCCTCCACGCTGAAATTGCCCCCACATTTTATATAAACCCGGTTCAGGGAAACGAGTCGAGAATTCAGCGGTCGGCCCATTTCTGTTGTCATCATTCGGATGGACATGCAGGTAACGGCTCCTATCCTCGCTCAAAATAACAACATGTCCGATAGCCCCTAAGTAAGGCTGTAAATCACTAATCGGTTCTTTCGTTTTTTCGTCGCTTAACGTGAATATCAAATCTGTCTCTTGATCGGCTTTGAATGAGGAAATATTCAAGGAAACAGCAATACCATCAACGATTTTTGTTAGGTTTTTATCCTTCTTCAGCGGCTCCTGAGCTTGCTTTGCTCCTGACACCTGTAGAAGGGACGTAACCGTCATCTGCGGAGAACCTGTCGGTATAAAATCTGCGAATAGCTTATAGTTTCCACTCTTGTTGAAGGATGCAGCTGCCTCGAACTTACCTTTCCCTTTATACTCAGGATGAATATGCATGAAGTCCTTCAAATCCTCGCTTACGAGAATGAGATGCATGAGCTTCTCATGATTGACATCATATTTTTCAATCGCCTTTCCCGCATGATCATAAAGAAACAGCTCGATATTTGTTTCTTTCCCAGGATCAGGACGCACCGGCGAATAGCGCCATTCCAGCTTAATATCGGCCGCTGACATTTGTTCTAAGCCGTTGTGGCCGCTATGATTTTCCGAAGAATCATGTTCCATTTCATCGCCTTGTGCATTAGCCGTATGACCACGATGCTCATCAGTGACAGCAACATTGCTCATAGCATGCTGGGAATGGTCACTCCCTGCCGGGCTTCCGCAGCCCGCTCCAAGCAAGCCAAGAATTATGATTCCCGCAGTTACTGTCCGCTTCCGATACTTTTTTGTATGCAAAGCCGATTTATTCATAACCATTCACCTCATGCGTTAAAATCTAATCTCATCCATTATTGCCCATCGACTTCAGCCTCAATCCTGCTAACGGACGATAGTATGCGTTATCCCAGTGCTTAGAATATTGTAATAAATAGTACCAAGTCATAGTACCTTGTTATATGATTATAGTAGATATTACCATCCGCTTAAGGAGAGGATCAGATGGATGATTTTAATGAGTATTTATCTACAACTAGAGAGAAATTGTTAAATGAAATATCATGCCTAGATGACGATGAATTCAATCGTACATTTGAAACTTCAATGTGGAGCATAGCTCAGGTTTGCCATCATTTATTGAAAACGGAAAATTTGTTTAGAAAGGCCATTTTGTTCGGGCTTAAGCAAAAGATTTTATCCAAAGCCGAACGTCAGCCTATTGAAATTGTGTTGGATAAGTCGGTGAAGTATCAAGCTCCCCAAATTTCAGAACCTGATTCAGGACCATTTCAAGTATCACAGATCATTCAATTATTAAGCGAATCAAGAATTAAATTAATGGATGTTCTTGTTAAGATTGAGGATAAATCTATTGTGGAGGAAATAGCAGTGAATCACCCGAGGTTTGGCAACTTGCCATTAGATCAATGGATCGAACTGCTATATTTGCACGAGCAGCGGCATACAGAGCAAATTAAAGATTTAAAAGCACTTCTTTAATATAAACATTACATCTATTGCTTTCATAATAAACGAAATCAGAACCAAAAAAAAGAGGGGCTGCATTCAGCCCCCTACCTGCTTTATTTTATACGATGTCGTAGCCTTGATCCTCAATCGCTGCTTTTACTGCCTCTATCGTAACCTTCGAATCATCGAAATCGACAGTTACTTTCTTGTTTGCCAAATCTACCTTGCCTACCGCTCCTACATTTGCAACGGCCTTCTCAACCGAACTGACACAATGACCGCATGTCATGCCCTCTACCTTCAATACTGCGTTTGCCATCATTAAAATCCCCTCTCCGTCTATTATTTCATTAGTTTGTTAACGGTTATTAGCAATTCATCGATAACTTCACTTTCGCCTGCTTGAATACGTTCAATTACGCAGCTTCGCATATGTCCTTCAAGCAGCAGCTTGCCGACACTGTTCAGAGCGGATTGTGCTGCGGCAATCTGATTAAGCACGTCATCACAATACGTATCCTTCTCTATCATCGCCTTAATGCCTCTAATTTGTCCTTCAATTCGGTTCAAGCGCTTTGTTAAATTGTCCTTCATTTGTGAGGAGTGATGACTCTTCCGCGGACCATTTGGGTCGCAGCAGTCATCCGGTGGATGGGAATGCTCATGACTCCCATCGATTATTGCATCATTGTCCATTTCGCATACCTCCATGGGGTATTACTTGATAAATTTATAATACCATACCCCTAAGGGGTATGTAAATACTCTTATTAATAATGTAAATTTATCCCTTATATTACACTTTTATTCTTTTCTCTATTATGCTACGATCATCCTCGTGTTCATCCTAAACCACATCGAATCGGAGGAATATCAGTTAATGGATTATTATGCACATGTCAAATGGTTTACAGACATCATCGCGGAGAAACAACCGCTTGCCGCCATTCTTTCTCCTTTTTTCATGAAGCTGGCAATCATCGTCACCGTTTTGCTCGCCGTGCTAACCAAGTTCCTTCCTGAGTTATCGAGCTCAAATTTGTCTACAAAAGTGGATCGTCAGCTCGTTAAGCTCCGGCGATATTCCTTACCCATCCTAAAGTACGGCACAGCTGCTGCTCTTCTCATTCAAGCAGCTTCTGGAACACGCTTCGCACTGGAATTTAAGCTTACAGACGGCTGGCATACGATCCTAATGTGGGCTGCAATCATATTACTGCTTATTCCGCGGCATTATGCAACAAAAATTGGTGCGCTTGTGCTGCTCTTTCTGTTCATTGAAACAGGCATTGAAGCCGGAATATTTCATATGCTTGATTATGGTTTTTATTTGGCCATTATCGGCGCCCTGCTGCTCGAGAAAACCAAACTATCTGAATGGGGATTCCCCCTTCTCTATTTGGGAACAGGCTTATCGCTTTGCTGGGTCGCCGTAGAAAAATGGATTTACCCGACAATGGCAGAGGACATTATTATTAAACATCACGTACCCACGTTTGGTTTTGACAACTCACTATTTATCGTCATGGCTGGTTTTATTGAGTTTGTGGTCGGTTATTTACTCGTAATCGGTATTTTAAACCGAATGTTGTCTGTGGTGCTAACCTTCATTTTCATCTCCGCAACGATGCTTTTTGGCATGAAAGAGCTGATTGGTCATTTTATGATTCACATCGTACTGCTTTTGTTTATTATCGAAGGCGCTTGCATCTATAAGAAACCGCTCTCCGTTTATCGCACGACGTTCACGCAAATGGTGTTTGTTCCGCTTAATTTTATTTTCGTACTAGCTACCTACCTCCTCCTGTATTATCGCTTCGCTTAACTCTTATTGGAATCATTCCGGAGCCCACTTTTTTTTCGTGTTTGACACAGCCATAATATTACTTCTATATAGTTAGTAATAGACTCTATTGTGCAGAAAGGATGAATCGTTATTAAAACTATTATTAATTTCGCCCATCGCGGAGCAAGCGGCTATTGTCCCGAAAACACGCTCGCTGCATTCAAGAAAGCCATTGAGCTAGGTGCTACTGGCATCGAAATTGATGTTCAACTAACGAAGGACGATCAAATCGTTATCATTCATGATGAATCACTAATGCGGACAACCGGCTTGAACAGGCTTGTAAAAGATACAGCATACGAGGAGCTTATGTCACTCGATGCCGGCAGCTGGTTTGACCCCGCGTTCCAAGCCGAACGAGTTCCACTTTTAGAGCAGCTTCTTGAGCTTCTCCGTCATTCGGATATCATTTTAAATATCGAGCTTAAAAACGGTATCATCCAGTATCCAGGTTTGGAGCAAAAGGTAATTGACATAGTTCGTGCCTTTGGAATGGCTGATCGCATCATCTTATCCAGCTTCAATCATTATTCGCTCTTGCTCTGCAAGCAGCTGGCGCCTGAAATTCGTACCGGTGTTCTATATATGGAAGGGCTTTATCGTCCTTGGGAATATGCTGCGACGCTTCAGGCTGATGCACTGCATCCTTTCAAATACGCTGTAACGCCAGAATGGACAGCTTCCGCCGCTGCACATGGCATTGCCTACCATCCGTTTACGGTTAATGATGCGGAAGAGATGGAGCGACTCCTTAACGCAGGTGTAGACGGAATCATTACGGATTATCCTGATCGATTGGCTGAGGTGCTGTTAAGGAGAGGGGCATAAGCGGTATGAAAAAAACATGGCTGCTCGGGTTCGGTTTTTTTAGCATCAGCATTACATGGGCGCTTTACAACGCATTCGTCCCCTTTTTTCTCGATAAGTTTTTGACGAGTACAGCGCTGATTGGATTCATGATGACGATCGATAATTACTTTGCTCTTTTTTTGCAGCCATGGATTGGAAGCCGCAGTGATCGCACAAACACGCGCCTTGGCCGAAGAATGCCCTATTTGCTCATCGGCATGCCGCTTGCAGCCTTGTTCGGTGCGCTCATCCCTTGGCACACAAGCTTGCTCACGCTCGTATTGTTTATGGTGCTTATGAATCTGTCGATGAGCTTGTACCGCTCCCCGACAGTAGCGCTTATGCCCGACATCACTCATGACAGCAAGCGTACAAAAGCAAATGGCATTATTAACTTCATGGGCGGCATCGGCTCCATTATCGCTTTCGCAGGAGGCTCGTTTCTATATGAGAAACATCACTCGCTCCCTTTTCTAGTTGCATCCATTTTAACGCTCATTTGTTTAGTCATTCTCTTGAATAACATAAAAGAAAAACGTGATGCGCTCTCTTACTCGCCTGCTGAGGAGAAAACAAAAATATCGTTTAAAGAACAATGGAACCGTCCTACGATCTTTTTGCTTGGCGCAATTTTCTTCTGGTTTCTTTCCTATCAAGGCGTTGAAGCCTTCTTTACTCTGTACGGCACAAAGCACTTACAGCTGACCGAAGGCCAATCATCATTCTCGCTCGCCTTCTTCTCACTCGCTTTTGTAGCAGCCGCCATTCCAAGCGGACTGCTTGGCAACCGCTTCGGCAAAAAGCTTATTATCACGTCAGGGGTTATTGGCCTCATCGTTATTTTTGCTGCAATCTCTTTCGCAGACGCGCTGCTCCCGCTTCGTACCTTGCTTATTATCGGAGGCATTTGCTGGGCGATGATCAATATCAATTCCTATCCGTTTATCGTTTCTCTCGGCAAAGAGCAAAGCATCGGTACACGGACAGGCATCTATTACTTAATCTCTTCACTTGCTGCTATCGCTTCACCGCCGCTCATGGGCGGCTTGATTGATCTGCTTGGATATTCCGTACTGTTCTACTTCTCATCAGGAGGCATGGTTATTGCGCTCTTGTTCCTGCTATGTGTAAAAGACAAAGGTCTCGCTAGACCTGTGAGTGATTCAGCTATTCCATCAAGCCTATAATATAAAAAATCCGGCTGCGCGTCTTCTGACGCCGCAGCCGGATTTTATTGTTATACCTTAGTGGATGCTGCCTTTGCTGAATCCGCCGCCCATGACGTCGGATACATGCTCGATAGCAATAAAGGCATTCTCATCGATGGATTGCACGATAGCTTTGAGCTTCGCAAGCTCAAGACGGGATACGACGCAATAGATCATTTGCGTTTCATCCTTCGAATAGCCGCCGCGCGCTTGGATCAAAGTCGTTGTACGGCCTAAACGGTCAATAATCGCTTGCGATACTTCATCATATTCAGAGGAAATAATCGTTACCGATTTCGACTCATCGAGACCTTCCACAACGATATCAATTAATTTAATCGCTATATAATATGTAAACATCGAGTACATGGCTGAATCCCATTCAAACACAAAACCCGCAATTACAAAAATGATAACGTTAAAAATCATGATAATTTGTCCAACTGGCATACGCATTTTCTTCGAAATCAGGATCGATACAATTTCTACGCCGTCCAGCGACCCGCCGAAACGTATCGCAAGACCCACACCTGCACCGAGAATAAGACCACCGAACAATACAGCGAGCAGTTTTTCTTCTGTAAATGCTTCAACGTGATGGAGCAATGATGTCGTGACCGACATGACGATAATGCCATAAAGGGTCGAGATCGCAAACGTTTTCCCAATTTGTTTGTAACCAAGAATTAGGAATGGTACGTTCACTGCGAACAAGAACACGCCGAGTGGAAGCGAGGTGAGGTGCGCCAACATAATCGATATGCCGGCAATGCCACCATCGATTACATTATTCGGAACGAGGAACAATTCGAGTGCGACGCCCATTAAAATCGAACCAATCGTAATAAAAATAAATCGCTTAAAAATTTCTAAAGATGATAACCCTTTATGCGTTTTTGCCAACTGCCCATCCTCCGTTTTCCCGATTTCATCCTATAACTTTAGCATAAAAAAGCATTTTTTTCAAAAACGCATGTACCTCGTTTAGAACATATGCTGTACTATCCTGTCCTTATTCCGTCGCAATAACCGTGCAAAACATCTATTTTCAGCTAGTGTTTACAAAAATATTATAAGCTTTTCAACAAAAGAAGAACTGCCTCAGCCAACATGCGCTTGGAAGCAGTTCCTCATAAACTTACCTTTATGCTCACAAATTAGTCTACGTAACCTGCAAGGCCTTTGTCCATCAAATAATCCATTTCTGCGTCCAAGATTGATTCCACAACCAGCTCATTGGACTTTACATCAGGACGGCTCAGTACATAATCTACGAGCTCGTCGCCGTCGATATCTACCTCGCCATTTTTATCTTCCTTCGCGCTGCCGATGAACGCTTGCTCATGCTTTAATACAAGCTTAATCAGCTTCTCATCCGCGTTTGTTTCGTTTGCTATATACTGCAAAAGTTCTTGCTCGTTCAGTTGTTCTGTCATCGTTAGTCATCTCCTAATTGTATCGCTCGTCTCATTGTACCACATTCATATAACCTTTATGAGACAGTACGTCTATACTTGTTGTAAAAATTGACTGCCATGCAGTTGATCATACAACCCTTTTTTGGCGAGAAGCTCGTCATGTGTACCGCGCTCCGCGATTTCACCATCTTTAATAAATAAAATGGTATCCGCATTTCGTATCGTGCTGAGACGATGAGCAATAACGAAGCTCGTTCTGCCGCTAAGCAGCTTCTTCATCGCTTCTTGAATTTGGAGCTCAGCCAGCGTATCTACACTGCTCGTTGCTTCATCGAGTATAAGCAGCGCAGGGTCTCCAAGAATGGCACGAGCAATCGTGATAAGCTGGCGCTGCCCGTGGCTTATGTTCCCGCCTTCCGCTGTCAATTCGGTCTCATAGCCTAGCGGCAGCTTCGTGATGAAGCTATTCGCATTCGCTTGAACAGCCGCCGCTTCCACCTCTTCATCGGTAGCATCCAGCTTGCCGTAGCGGATATTCTCACGAATCGTACCCGAGAACAAATGGGCATCCTGCAGCACGATTCCTAGCTGTTTGCGCAAGCTGTTTTTGTCTATCGTGCAAATGTCTTCGTCATCAATCAGTATTTGACCGTCCTTGATCTCATAGAATCGCCCAATCAGATTAATGATCGTAGTCTTGCCCGCTCCAGTTGGACCCACTAGCGCAACGGTTTCTCCCGGCTTCGCAATAAAGGAGATGTTATTAAGCGCTGCGGTTCCGTCGTTATATTCAAACCGCACATCGCGAAACTCTACCTTGCCGCCAATCGATTCCATCTCTTTCACGGACTCGGGTTCTTCATATTCTGATGGAATATCCATCATCTCAAATACCCGCTCCGCGCCTGCTACCCCTGACTGAATCATGTTATATTGATTGGCAACCTCATTTAGAGGGCCAGAGAATTGCTTTGAATAACCGAGAAAGCTTATGATGACGCCCACTGTTGCATGGTCATGAATTGCCAGCCAGCCGCCGACACCTGCAATGATCAAATAGCTGATATGACCAAACATGTTCATGAACGGGCCCATCGTACCTGAATAAATTTGGGCTTTTGTTCCGACTCTCTTCAGCTTGGCATTAGCGGCGCTGAACTTCTCAGCCATGCGCTCCTCTTGATGAAACAGGGCTACGACCTTGTGCCCCGATACCGTCTCCTCAATAAACCCGTTAAGCCCGCCAAGCTCCTGCTGCTGTCCTTTGAACTGACGCTGGGTTATCTTCGCAATTCGTTTGGTAACTATAACAATGAGCGGAATAACGATAAGTGCTACAAGCGTGAGCCACACGTTTAAGAAAAGCATCATCGCGAACGAGCCTATGAGCATGATGACGCTTGAGATGATCTGAATTAAGCTTTGATTCAGCGTATTCGTAACATTGTCGATGTCATTTGTCGTGCGGCTCATGAGCTCTCCGTGATTTTTACTCGCAAAAAACGGGATAGGCAGCTTTTGCAAATGATTAAATAATTCCTTGCGAAGGCTCCATACGGTCCGCTGCGACACATCAGCTAAATATAGGGCTTGAAGCCAGCTGACTAAGCTGCCAGCCGCGTATAGGCCAAACATAAGCAAACAAATAGAAAGCAGCCCATCGTATCGCTTCGCAATAATATAATCATCCAAAGCTTTGCCCAAAAAATAAGGACCAGCGAGCGTAAGCCCTGCGGCAACTATCGTTAGTGCAATAACCGCCAGCAGTCTAGCGCGGCCATGAAGCAAATAAGTTCCAATTCTTCTTAATGTCGTTAGCGTATGATTCATCTATCAAGCTCCTTGCTGGGAAAAGGCCATTTTCTGGTATAGCTTGCTTTGTTCAAGAAGCTCCTGATGCGTGCCAATGGCTGTAATTCGACCATCCTCAAGCACGATAATCCGATTTGCCTGCTGTACGGATGCAATTCGCTGGCCAATGATAAGACAAGTGCTGCTCTTCATAATCTCTTGCAATGATTTGCGTATGAGTAAATCCGTTCTCAGATCAACCGCGCTTGTACAATCATCAAGGATGACAATTTTGGGTTTCAGCAGCAGCGTCCGGGCAATGGACAAACGCTGCTTTTGACCGCCGGACAGATTGACCCCGCGCTGGCCAAGCAGCGTATCGTAGCCATTCTCCAGCTCCATAATGAAGGCATGAGCCTCAGCTGCCTTGGCTGCTGCCTCTATTTCATCCTGACTCGCATCCGGTTTGCCATAGCTGATATTGTCACGAATGGTTCCACTGAACAGATGCGCCTGCTGAAGCACCATACCGATATGGCTATGCAGCTCTGCAGAAGCAATCTCGTTAATTGGATGGGAATCAATGCGAATCATCCCCTCTGTCGCTTCATAAAACCTTGGAATGAGGCTGACCAGCGTTGATTTTCCTGAGCCGTTCACCCCTACGATCCCAATCGTCTCGCCCGGCTCTATATCCAGATCTATGTCGTGAAGTATATTTTTCTCCGAGCCTTCATAGCTGAAGCTCACATGGTCAAACGTAATTCTGCCAGCCTGTATTTTCTTGGACTGCTCGTTAGCTTTTCGTTCAGCTGTCCATTTATCTGCCGGCACCTCCAATATCTCGTTAATTCGGTCAGCAGAAGCCTTGGCCCGAGAGATTGCAATCAATTGATTTCCAAGTCCTAGAGTAGAAAAGAGAAGCTGTGTAATATAAGTTAAAAAGGCGGCGAGACTGCCCACTGACAGCGCCCCGTGCTCAGAAAGCATTCCCCCATACCATAATGCAGCTACAATGCTAAAATTAAGAATGATCGACACAAGCGGCGTATTAAGCGCAACGATCTTAGCTGCTTTTAGACTGGCATGCAGTAGATTTGAGTTTGTTTCATTAAAACGTTCTTCCTCGTAATCGGACCGTACAAATGCTTTCACAACACGGATACCGGACAAATTTTCTTGCATAACGGTATTCACTTGATCGAGCCGGTGCTGCATCATTGAAAACAAAGGAACGGTAATCCGAGTTGTAATGATGAGGAAGAGAGCTAATAAGGGTATCATTGCGAGCAAAATAATAGATAGGCGCGGGCTTATTACAAAAGCCATGACCAGACTGCCGATAATAATGAATGAACTTCGTGCAAATACGCGAAGCAGCAGCAATACTAAGTTCTGAATTTGTGTGACATCGCCCGTCAGTCTCGTCACGATCGAGCCTGAACCAAAACGGTCAAGCGATCGAAGCGACAGCGACTGGATTTTTTGAAACAGCTCCTGCCTCAGATCAGCCCCAAAGTTTTGCGACGCTATCGTCGAGAACACCGTACAGCCGACACCTGCTATTAGTCCGATTAATGCGGCGATCAGCATTTTGGGAGCGGTGCTCGCGATTGCTGTGAGATCACCTGCTATAATGCCCTCATTCACAATGCTCGCCATGAACCGCGGCTGCAGCAAATCCATGAACACCTCTAGCAGCATAAACAACGGTGCCAGCACAGCGCTCAGCCAATATTTCCTCAAAAATCTAGTGAGCTTTAACAACTTACCACCTCAATCTCCCATCATTTTGCGCAAACTGCAAATAAAGAGGGCAGCGCGACCCGCTCCCTCTTGGTATAGTAATTATAGCACCCATTCTCTTGTTTCTACACCTAAATAATCATAAAATAACGTTGATGGCTCGCTTTTGAACTTTCCACCTGTTAAAATCAAAATACCAATAAAAAGCTGTGCGTAACTGGCGGAACATGGATAGCCATGAGGAAGCGCACAGATCATTAGCCGTACGCCTGGGCAAAGGTAAGGGGACATACCCCTTGCCTTTTTATGTTTTTTTAACATCTATTTATAAGGGGCTGAGGTAGAAGATGACGGAGAAACTGATTTTGGATGGAGCCATTGTGGCCGATGCGATTAAAGAGCAATTGAAAGAAAGAGTTGAGACTCTAAGCAAGCGGGGAATCATTCCATGCTTAGCGACGATACTGGTGGGCGATGACCCTGCGTCTGAAACCTACGTTCGAATGAAGGGCAATGCATGCAAGAGGCTTGGCATTGATTCCAAACGTATTCATTTGAACAAAAACATTTCAACGGATGATTTGATTGACGTTATTTTGCAGCTTAATGAAGACCCGCTTATTCACGGCATCCTCTTGCAGCACCCCGTACCGCATCAAATTGATGAGCGTGCTGCCTTTGAAGCGATTAGTATCCATAAGGATGTTGATGGTGTAACCGCGCTAGGTTTTGCTCAAAATGCATTTGGTTATGCCCAGTATCCGTCATGTACCCCTGCTGCTATTATGGCTATTCTTGATTACTATAACATCAAGGTTGAAGGCAAACATGCCGTCGTCGTTGGACGAAGCCCGATTCTCGGCAAACCCGTTTCTCAGATGCTGCTGAACCGCAATGCAACCGTAACAACCTGTCATTCCAAAACGGAAAATGTAGCGGAGCTATTGCGTCTTGCCGATATCGTCGTTGCTGCAGTCGGCAAACCAAGCTTTATTCAAGGCGAATGGATTCGCGATGGCGCTGTAGTGCTAGATGCAGGGTACAATAAAGGGAATATTGGGGACGTTGATTACGAGGCGTGCCTAGCAAAAGCAAGTGCGATCACCCCTGTGCCTGCAGGCGTAGGTCCTGTTACGATCGCCACGCTTCTGAAGCATACGGTTGACTCCGCTGAGCGATTTGCACTTCATTAAGAGAGATAGGAAGAAAAACGAGAGGATCTTATTTGCTGCCTTGCAGCTAAGATCCCCTCGTTCGTTCTATAGGACGTCTACACATCCCGTTCTAATAGATACCTCGCTGTAAACTGATCGGTAATGAGTACATTCGTGTAGCCGCCGCGCAGCGCGCCATAAATGCCATCTACCTTCTTCGCTCCGCCTGCCACAAGTATCGACTGGTCCTTGCGCTTCAGTTCATCGAGACTGATTCCAATCGTGCGCTGGTTCATGAGTGTTGAACAAATATTGCCTGTTATATCGATATAGCGTGAGCATATATCCCCAGCTGCCTTCTCGCGAATAATTTCCAGATCGGAATCTGTGAAATAATTGGCTCTAATTAATACAGAATCATCCGTAGGGGCTCCCACGGTTACAACGGCAATATTAGAGAGCTTCCCTAGCTCCAAAATATTGCGGATATGGCGATCCGATTCAATCGTCCGCTTGACAACCTCATGATCAACAAGCGCCGGCAACGGAATAAAGTAAGGTATCGTATGGAAAGCCTTGCCGAATAAATGAACAATTTCATAAGCGTATGTATTGGTCTCTGAATGGCTAACCCCTCCGTTGAGCTGCACGACCTTAACGTCGCGAACCGGCTTATCCTTAAGCTGAGAAGCCATTTGAAAGAGCGTCGTTCCCCACGTTGTCGCAATGATATCGCCATCTTTTACCGTATCGTATAAATAGTTCGCTGCCGCTTCGCCAATATACCTTTTTACGATGCTGTCCTCATACTGCGGCACAGAAACGATAACCGCTTTTTTCAGCCCAAACTTCGCTTCCAAACGATTCGCCAGAACAAAATTGTTTTCGTTCGGGTGTACGATTTTTATTTGAACGTACCCCTCATCTTTCGCCTGCTGTAAAAATCTTGATATCGTAGGGCGCGATACCCCCAGCTTCTGAGCGATTTCTTCCTGATTATAATCTAGTTCATAATACAGCCTTGCTACATCAATCATTTTGCTAAGCTTATCATCCAGTCGATCATCAGCCATCCAAGTTTCACTCTTTCTATTTATGTCTAGAAATGCAAACGGTATCTACTCCCTCTAATTTAACATAGGTTTCAAATGAAGTGTCGCCTTCTTTGTATGAAAACAACAAATCTTACTAAAAAAAACGTCCCACCCCACTCTTAACAAGTGGAATGGGACGCTTTTGCTTAATTAAATTCCGTTTCTTCCTTCATACTCTAGTGCGGACAAAATCAGTGTAACCACATCTGCTCTTGTTGCATTTTTCTTAGGTGCAAATTTATTGCCGCCCATGCCTGCTACTAGTCCTTCGGCTTGTGCCGCAGCGATATAAGGACGTGCCCATACAGGGATGTCACTCAAATCAGCAAACGTCGGCTTCGCCTTCGGATCAACTTTAATGCCTAGTGCGCGAACAAGAATTACGGTCATTTCCGTTCTTGTTAATTCACTTGATGGTCGAAGCGTATTATCCTCGTAGCCTGCAATGACCTTATCTTCAATAAGCTGTGCAAAGAAGGAGCGTGCCCATGCAGGAACTTTATCTGCATCTGCAAAGTCCAGCTTGCTTGTCGACGATTCAAGCTTCAGCGCCCTGCCTACCATTGTAATAAATTGTGCTCTTGTTGCTGTGTCTCCAGGGTGGAACGTGCCGTCTCCATACCCATTAACAAACCCAATTTCCACTGCCTTCGCAATAGCATCTGCCGCCCAGTGGCCGCGTACATCACTAAATGTGATGGATGGTGTCGGCGTTGGTGTCGTCACCGGCGGTGTCGTCGGTGTTGGCGTTGGTGTCGGCGTCGGTGTTGTCACCGGCGGTGTTGTTGGTGTTGGAGTAGGTGTCGGAACTACAACATTCACATCAACAATGCGTCCTTCTGTCGTTGCATTAATCGTACCTAGTTGATTGATATACTCCAAGAATACCTCGTAGTCAACAATGTTCATTTCGTGCTGACGTCCAGCATCTTTGGCTTGCTTCATCGAGCGATAGAAATCGCCGCCATTAGCCATAAATGAGTTTGTTGCTACAAAATAATAAGCATTCAAATCAATTGCGCTGTAGCTGCCGTCTGCGTTTTTAATTTCAACCTTCGTAATGCGTTCGCCAGCCTGCTTAAGCTTTCCGTCTGCATCCAATATTTCAGGGTTCTTATTAGAATCGTAGTAGAAGCGCATGCCCGATACTTGCGGGAAGCGGCCTTCTCCGGTTTTGATTCCACTTACACCGTTCTCAAGCGCAGCAATAATTTCTTGGCCTGTCATACGAAGCGCCGTAAGGTTGTTTCCGAAAGGCATCACCGTAAGTAATTCGCCCATCGAGATGTCTCCATCTACTTTACCCTCAGCGGTTTTCTTAATTGATTCGCGAATACCTCCGCCATTCTGAATGCCAACATAACCTTTTACATCCAATTGCTTTAATGCCTCGTTGCTGTTTACGAAGCTTTTTACTTTGGAGACCATACCGTCTGTGATCAAGTTTCCTAAGTTGGTTTCTTTTGACCGTACAGAATTACGATCACCATCCAGGAACACATTTGTTTTACCGATGACTTGCTTCTGAATATCGGCAACACCCGCACTGTATGGCTTCAACATTTCAACAGCTTCCGGGTCCGCTGCATAACCGCTAACTGTAAGCAGCTTGCCATTCCATGCGGTCAATATCCCTTTGTTATTGAATTCGAGGTCCAAACGGCCCAAATAATTGCCATATTGTTCTGCCTGTACAACGAGTGTCGGTTCTCCCGTAGCATGATATACAAGCGGTGCGTCAACCTTCGTGTGGCTATGTCCACCGACGATAACGTCGATGCCCGTAACCTTCTCAGCCAATACTTTATCAAATTCATTTCCTAGATGCGTCAATGCCACAATCTTATTGATGCCTTCTTTTTCGAGCATTTTGACCGTTTCTTCAGCTTTCTTAATATAATCCTCGAACACAATATTATCTCCTGGCGATGCAAGGAATTTTGTGTCCTCCGTTGTTAAGCCGAATACGCCGATCTTTTGCCCGCCTTCATCCAATATGATCGCGTCATAAATTTTACCTTTCGCAGCTGGTTTACCGATTGCCTGCTCAGACACAAGTCCGTTCATTGCAGGTTCCTTGCTGAAGTCGATATTTGAGCTTACAAACGGGAACTCCGCTTTTTTAATAAAATCAGCAAGTACGGATGGACCTTTATCGAATTCGTGGTTTCCGAATACCATCGCGTCATAACCAATCTTATTCATAAACGCCAAGTCCGCTTGACCAAGATATTTGTTGAAGAACAGCGTACCTGAGAACACATCACCTGCATCTAGCAAGATAGAGTCTTTTACTTCTGCACGAATTTCTTTAATCGCTGTAAAACGTTTTGCAATCGAATCAAGGTGAGCATGCGTGTCGTTCACATGCATAATCGTTAGCTTAAATGGATCGTTGTCACCTGGAAGCGGCTCGCCTTTTAGATCTGTAATACGGCCTTCTAACCCCATATTGATAGTGCCTATTTTCGTAAGGTATTCGATAAACACCTCGTAGTCAACGATGTTCATCTCATACTGACGACCATCATCTTTCGCTTTCTTCATGGAGCGGTAGAAGTCTCCGCCATTAGCCATAAAAGAATTTGTTGCTACAAAATAATAAGCATTCAGATCAATAGCACTGTAGCTGCCGTCAGCGTTCTTAATTTCTACCTTTGCTATACGCTTACCCGCAGTTACAAGCTGTCCATTCGCATCTAGTACTTCCGGCTGCTTCTTGGAATCATAGTAGTAACGCATGCCAGATACTTGTGGGAATCGACCTTGAACCGTTTCAATGCCGCTTACACCATTCTCTAACGCATCCACAATTTCCTGACCCGTCATACGAAGTGATGTAAGATTATTGCCGAATGGCATAACTTCCAAAAGCTCACCTAGTGTAATGTCACCATCCGCTTTGCCTATAGCTTTCAGCGGAATAGGTTTACGAATTCCGCCACCATTTTGAATCCCCACGAATCCTTTTACATCCAATTTCTTTAAATCAGGATTGCTGTCAACAAAGCTTTTCACTTTAGAAACCATTCCATCTGTCATTATGTTTCCAAGATTGACTTCCGCAACACGACCAGAAGGGTTGCCACCATCTAAAAATACATTCGTTTTACCAATAACCTGTTGTTTAATAGCTTCAATACCCTTTGTGTATGGATCAAGCAATTCAGACGCTACCGGATCTGGAGCAAATGTTGCAATATCGAGCAGTTTGCCATCCCATTTAGTCAGTACGCCTGCTTGATTGAATTTGAGATCCAAGCGTCCCAAATATTTGTTATACTCCTCCGCCTGTACAACTAGCGTTGGCTCTCCATGTGTCTTGACTACCTTAGGAGCGTCTACTTTCGTATGGCTGTGACCTCCTACGATAACATCAATTCCAGCTACTTGCTCAGCCAATTGAAGATCGAATGCATGACCAAGATGAGTCAAAGCAATGATTTTGTTGATGCCTTGATCTTGCAGCATTTTGACGGTTTCTTTCGCTTTAGCGATATAATCATTAAATATGATATTTGGTCCCGGAGACGCAAGAAACTTCGTATCCTCTGTAGTTAAGCCAATTACGCCGACTTTCGTCTTGTCCTCGCCTACTTCAAGAATAAGTGAATTATAAATCTTTCCATCCTGAGCCGCTTCACCAGCCGCTTGCTCGGATAATAATCCGTTAAGTGCAGGCTCCTTGCTGAAATCAATGTTGGAGCTAACAAATGGGAATTTTGCTTTTTTCACAAAATCTGCCAGCACCGATAATTCTTTGTCAAACTCATGATTACCGAAAACCATAGCATTGTATTTCATCAAATTCATAAACGTTAAATCTGCCTGGCCTAAGTATTTATTAAAATACAAAGTGCCCGAGAATACATCGCCAGCATCAAGAAGGAGTGAATTAACTGTTTCATTTCGAACCTGCTGAACTGCAGTAACTCTCTTTGCAACATTCGCCAAATTCGCATGTGTATCATTCGTATGCATGAGCGTCATCGCAAACTCAGCCGCTTTTTTAGAAGACAGATCCAGCTGCGCAAGAAGCGGATCATGATCGCTTACTCTGCCCTGTTCTGTAGAGAAATCTGCATTGACGTGAACCACGTCGATTTCTGCTGTTGTCCCATTCGCTTTATCCACGAGGATGTGATCAAGCGTTTGTGAATTACCGTCATAGATATACGAGTAACGCTCTGAAACTGGCAGCGTATCAACAAGATTTGTTAATTCATTGCCTTTAATTTTGTTCAATGTGCCTGAGAATTGGAAATCGTTAAAGTCGCCTAACACGACTACACTTGCTTCAGGGTCTTTCGTTGTCAATTCCTTCACGAAGCTATTAACAGCTTCCGCTTGCTTCGCGCGCTGCACTTCGCTGCTGCGAACAACCGGCTGAACATCACCCCAAGGCTTGCCGTCTCCACCTTTTGAATTCAGATGGTTCGCAATCGCAACAACTCGTTTTCCTTGGAACATAAATTCTGCTACAAGCGGTTTACGAGATGAAGCAAATGTTGAAGCGTCATCAGAGCCAATACGACCAGGATTTTGCGTTAAGCCGCCAATTCCGTTTACTTTAATTGTTGATTTGTAATCGCCTTTCGTTCCTTGAGCAAGTGTTACACGTTCGGCTTGATATAAGAAGCCTACTCGGATATTACCGCCAGGAGCGCCGCCATCTTTATTTCTCTCAGGAGCGATGTCTGTATAAGAATACGTAGGTCCGCCTTTTGCTTTAATCGCATCAATCAGCGTTTTGAAGCTTTGGTCAGCATCCGTATTTTCGGTATCCTTTTCACCGTCGTTGTCTTGTACTTCCATTAAACCGATAATGTCTGGCTGCTTCATATTCGTTACAATAATTGAAGCAATTTTTGCAGCTTTAGCGGTTTGATCTGCGCTGAAGTTTTCCACATTAAATGTAGCAATCGTCAGCTTGTCCGGGTTAGGTACAATATTCGTTACCTTCTGGACGTTTGCGCTGCGTACGATAGTTGGCAAAGCTTGTGTAGGCATCAGCTTATACAGATCACCAGCGTATTGAATTACGCCAACGATATTGCCATTAAAAGCATCTCCAGTTTTAATTTCTGCACCAGCTGGCTTTGATCCGCCAACATACAGCTTCTGCGGGTTCAAGCTGCTATCAATAGCAGACAAACCATTTCCTTGCAATACAATTCCGCCTACAGCGGTTTTCACTGGATTGTTGGCACCATTATCAAACGTAATTGGAGTTACCGCATTCGCGTAAGGTCCAGTAATCGTTGGATTTTTCACTTCAACGAGCATGCTCTCCAAACTCTCGAAGAAATCAATTGCATCGTTCTCTGGGTTGAACTTGCTAAAGCTGTCGGTATCGATCAGGTTAGGAATGATTCTGCCGCCTGTTCCTACCAATGTAGCTGTAGGAAGCTGGTTATTGCTCGATACCTTAGTGATTGTTGCTGCATTGATTTGCGTTACAGTCAAAGATGGACTGTTTCCAAATTCCTCTACAGTACCTGTGACTGATACTCCATCCTTAACAGCTAGACCATGTGCTGGCTTGTACACCTGAATAGCCTCAGACGTATTCGGATTCTCATCCTGCTCCCCATCAGGTGCCTGCATGTAGAAGGAATTCGCACTGACCGAAGTAATAATACCAGTAACATTCGAAACCTTTACATTGGTATAGATCGATTTATGCGTCTCACCTTGAATTGTATGAATGGCAATACCATTCGTATTTTCTAATACTTTATACGTAAACGTCGATACATCACTTGTCACTCCACCAGCTGTTACGACTGCTTTAATGACCATATCCGCATTTACGACAATGGCTTTTGTATAAAGCGTTCCTGTTGTAGCTGTAGGAACTGTTCCGTCTGTCGTGTAACGAATCACACCACCCGGAACTAGTGAGCTTAGCGATACAGCTCCTCCAGCGTTAATGCCGCCTGACGGAATGCTCGCTTGAACAGCCAACCGTTTCTCAACAATGTCTAGTGTATAACGCGGCAATAATTCCAATCCTACACTGGAATGGAACGTCATAACGCCAGTAACCTGCTCGAAAGTTTTACCTGCCACGAACGAAGCATCGGAAGAATAAATAATAACTTTGCCGCCATTCACAGCATCGGTAGCTGTAACAACGCCGCTGGCAACACTTTCAACTTTAATATTTTTGACTTGAACCAAACGACCTTCGAATTTGTTGCGATTTTCAGTGGTTTTGCCAAAGCTCGAAGAATCAACAACGATCTGATCTGGAATAGGAGCAGAACCCGTTACTTTTGCATTTTCAGCAGATGCCTCCAATTGAAGCAATCCCGAAAATTCAGTCAGCTTGCCGAAAGCCTCAATGACGTCCCCCGGCTGTGCCGAGACGCTGCTTGGAACTCTAACAATAATGCCTCCGTTTTGATCCTGTACGAAAAGATTTACAAAAGCGCCTGAATCCGCTCGGTGTGTTACAACACCACTAAGAGTTACGCTTGTACCAAGTGCAGCCGCACGTGCTTGTGCGATAGTCACTAGTGTAGAGATCGTATAAGAATATTCACGCAAAGCACTATTTGGAAAACCTTCTTTTTTGGCATAAGTATGAACCGTTGTAGGCGCATTAATTTTGATTTCTGTTACATTCGGTTGATACCATGTAAAGTCCTCTGGAGCGACTTGTGCATCACCTGCTCCATATACACTGTAGTAAACGCTGGCGCCAACTGTTGGCGTCGAGAGCTTAATGATTGTACCCGGAAGTACAGCTCCTTCGTTCACGTCTGGCGTTACTGCTTCAACATCAACAGCGACAACACCGTATGTGGAGTTGCGCGGGTCAGGAGTGCCCACTTCGAAATCCGCTTTATTGTTATCAGTGTCCTGAGCGCGATTACCTTTACGAATCACTGCTGTAACATTAGTAAGTGAAGTACCAGCAGGACCTGCGCCTTCAAATTCAACGCTGGTACCATAACCAACCAAATCGATGATATTATTTTTACTATCTACTAGCTTTACCTTTCCTCCCGCTGCTCCCAAGGCAAGGGTGCCAGTATCATCCGGACTAGGCAGGTTAGGGGCATTAACATCTGTACCCGCAGACTGTTGAACTAGATAATATTTTCCAGCTCCAACCTTAATATCTTTTAATTGCATGAAACTATCCGGCCATACCCCCACTTTCGAAGATGCCGATCCGTAAAACAATTTCATTCCATCCAATGAAATGTCATGATTCGTTGGATTGTAAAGCTCAATAAAATCCTGCTTAAACGTCGAGCCAGTTCCGTTTCCCCCACCGCCATACACTTGTGAAATAACGATATTATCTCCTGCAGGCGACGCCTGAACCGGCGCACCTAAGCTGCCGAGCGTACCTCCAACCAAAAGAAGAGCCGCTAACAGCATGCAAGCTTTTCTTTGTATTCGTATGACCAATTTGTGCATCCTACATTTTCCCCTCTCCACAACCATTAATGAATAAAATAGTTTACCCAACAATTAGATTAGCTACAAAGTGTAATCACAACATCAAAATGAAATTAAGTTCTCGTAAACATGCACATTTGTTCATAGCTGGCAATAAAAAATCCCCTTACTCCAAAAACATGCATAACATCCGTGAACAGACTATTTGCATTGATGAAGGAAGGGGAATTTAACTTCGGGCCCAAAGTTTATAAACCATCTACTTATTAATGTGATGTAAACTAACACAATACTTTATGGAGAGTATACAACGGAACATTTTTTCTGTCAATTGGTAGAAGGATTTGTTTTAAATAGAGTGAAATTGTGTTTTAAGTACCATATACATAACTTGATATGTAACTTTAATGGTTCGTTTTGTCTATTTTATAAATGCCTAAGTGGTTCTTTCCGTATATTCATGCTTAATGTTACAATATTTTCAAATACTTAAGCGTGCCTAGAGATGTGTTGCCCTTCTAATTTCTCTACGAAACTCCCATTAATGTGTCGAAAGATACGATATTCATAGGACTCAAAAGAAAAGTCAGGACTTATCAAACAAGCGGGAAATGCAAGGATGAGCAATTGATCATTGCAACTGAAAACTAACGAACACCAAACACCTTATTTGCTTTAAAATGCTACCTTTTTAGTTCTAACGAACCTAGGGAGCCTTATTAGACCTCAATTGATGTAAATGAGCTCTTTTTTACGCATATAAGGTTTTCTGAGTTCGTTAGAATTTATTTTGGACCTGATATTGCAAATAGCAGCATATAGGTTCGTTAGAATTCAGTTTACGCTCGTTGCTTCTGGATCCAATAGCATTCAGAAACTGCTCGTTGCTCCTATATTCATCAAAGCCAGCCGCCCCAAACCCCAACAAGCACCACTCTCTACAATAAATCCACAAACACAGGTGATTACTTTGAAAATAGAACGATTGCTCGCTGTTATCATATATTTATTGAACCACGGCAGAACAAGCGCATCGGTTTTGTCCCAAAAGTTTGAAGTCTCAAACCGAACGATTCAGAGAGATATGGAAGCCATTAATATGGCAGGCATCCCCATCCTTTCATTTCCGGGGCTGCTCGGAGGTTTTGAAATTATGGAGGGCTACCGCCTAAGCCATCAGGTTCTCACTAGAGATGAGCTCGTTTCCGTAATGACGGGACTAAAAGGGCTGCAAAGCCATTCGGATGATCTTGATGTTGCCCGCACGCTGGAGAAGATGCGAGCCCTATTGAAAAAAAGCGATATTCATTATACGGATAAAGCACTGGAACAATGGATTATTGATTTGTCCTCATGGGGCTGCAATGAGGAGGAGAAGAAAAAAACAACTCTCCTTCGACAGGCCATTCAGAAGAAAATGGTCGTAACCTTTGACTACACCAACTCACAAGGCTGCTCAGCTAAAGCTGTCGTGGAGCCGGCTTCCGTCGTTCATAAAGGGTTCCATTGGTATTTGTATGGCTATTGCAGAGACAAAAATATAACAAAGCTTTATCGACTATCGAGAATGCGAAAACTAGCTGCCATATCTAAAATCTTTGACCGAGAAATCGCCGCTTATGACGCTGCAGCCATTGAAGCCGAATGGAAAATGAATACGAAGACGGTGCATTTGGTGATGCGTTTTCAACCTAGCGTTAAGGTGAGAGTCGAAGATTCTTTTCAAGAAGGAATCATTCGCTGCGAGAACGACGGTACAATGTTTGTTGAAATCGTTTATCCTGAGGATGAATGGGTATATGGCATGATTTTGAGCTACGGGGATACCGTGGAAGTAATTGAGCCGATATATGTGAGGGATATCATCCGAGATAGAGCGAAAAATATATGGCGGCTTTACAGCTAAAAAAAAGGGACGAAACGATGACAGGCAGTTGTCGTGGTTTATGTTCTACAATTCAGTTATATCTGATTGTAGGAGGATTATATGATTAAACAAAATGAACTTATTCAACAGTTTGGCAGCTTGGCGCCGTGGTATTCATCCTTATCCCATATCACACCTGAACCGGCATGGCTTAATCCGATCAAGGAGGGCAAATGGTCCGCCGCAGAAATCATTGCCCATTTAGACAGATGGGATCAATATTTCATAACAAGCGTACTGCTCGAAGCTGAAAAAAACAGCAATGTTGAATTCCCGAACTACAATGAATATAATGCTGCCTCCTCGGCTTACGCATTATCCGGCTTATTGCCATCTGAAATTTTAAATCAAGCGATTGAGACAAGACAAAAGCTCGTGCAAAAATTAACCGAAATGACTGAGCAGCAATTTTTTCATCCTATCACTGTACACGGAAATACACATTGTCCACAAACGAAAGCTCCCTATTCAATCGGATATTTAATTTTTGATTTTATCCAGCATGACGAGCATCATCGCAAACAAGTAGAAGAGTTTCTACTTCAGCCGCAGTCTAAGAAGTGATACAAGAGTTCGCATAAATGAAGCCGAGTTCAACTAAATCAGCACACGCTTTAAATTGTATGACTCTATAAGGTCATAACATAGCAGCGGCAGCCTCGGAATAATTCCATGGCTGCCGCTATTCTCATTCCTATTCTAAGCGTTAAAAGTAAACTTCTATCGTCCTTGTGTTTCCATCGTAACAGCGGACGGCTCAGTCGATACCTTCTCGCCTTTCTGCAGTTGATACATTTTATAATATCTGCCTCGCAGCGCCATTAAAGCATCATGATTGCCGCGCTCCACGATTTCACCGCGATGCAAGACGAGAATCTGATTCGCCTCTCGAATGGTGGACAAGCGATGTGCGATAATTAGTGTTGTCCTGCCTTCACTGACCACCTTCAAGGCTTGCTGAATCAGCCCCTCCGTCTCACTGTCGATGCTGGCTGTCGCCTCATCCAATATTAGAATAGAAGGATCGAAGGCTAAAGCTCTAGCGAAAGAGATAAGCTGCCGCTGTCCCGAAGACAACGTACTGCCGCGCTCAACCACTGGCTCATCATAACCGCCAGGCAGCTGCTCTACAAAAGTTGCCGCCCCAACATCCTTTAGCACGCTTTTCACGCGATCTATTGTGATGTCCTTGTTGTACAGGCTGACGTTGAATTTAATGTCGCCTGCGAACAAGTACGGATCTTGCAGCACAATGCCCATATGCTTGCGCAGCTCCTGCTTCGAATACGTCGCTATATTACGTCCATCAATCGTAATGTTCCCTTGATCAGGCTCATAAAAGCCAAGCAGCAGATTCATGATCGAGCTTTTGCCCGAACCGGTATGACCGACTAATGCAACCGTCTCTCCTCTGCGCGCTTCGAATGAAATTTGCTTCAGAACGTTTTCGCCCTCTTTATATGCAAACGTAATGTTATCGAATTTCACGACACCATCCGGACGTTTCACCTGAGCTACCTCTTCGACCTCCATGCCTTCCATGTCCAATATCGCAAATACCTTCTCCGCAGAAACAAATGCACGCTGTGCATTCGTCAATTGATCGAAGATACCGATAATCGGCTGAAAAATACGACCCAAATAATCAATAAAAGCATAAAACACGCCGTAAAGAATTGCTGTTTCCAGTGAAGCACGCCCAAAGTACCAAATAACCATCGCTGTTACCAAGCTCCCAATGGTGCCCACAATGTTTCTTGAAGACAAAGAGAAAACTCTAAACTGTTTGATCTGGTTAATGTAACGATCCTCGTTCAGCACCTCAAACTCTTCGAGCGTCACCTTCTCGCGGCGAAAGGCTTGAATAATCGGCATAACGACAATCGATTCGTTGATCATCGCATTCATGTCGCTGAGACGTGCGCGCATAATTGTAATGTATTTCTTTGAGTATTTTAAATGAATGACCATAATGATCGCGAAGAGCGGCGGCAATAACAAGCAAAACATCGCTAGCCGCACATCCAAAATAAACAAAGCAGTAAAAATACCGAGCAGCTGTACGAAGCTGACAACAAAGGTCGCCATGAAGCTCATGAATAAATCCCTGACCGCCTCTGTGTCGTTCGCAATTCTCGATACAATTTGCCCGATCGGCGTATTATCGAAGTAGCGCAGCGGAATTCGCTGAATATGACTCATTAAATCCATACGCATATTTTTGATAATGCGAAGCGCCGTCGTCTGCAAAATATAGGATTGCGAGAAATTGCTAATGCTTGCAACAAGCAGCAGCCCCATATAGACGCCCAGCAGCCCGAGAACTGGCATGATATCATTACCGCCGACGGATAAATGCTTGTCGATTATCGTTTTTATAATAAAAGGTCCGCCGAGCTCAGCACCTACTGCGCAGCACAGAATAAGCAGGGCTCCGATAATTCTAAACTTATAGACGAGAGCATATGCGAATAGTCTTCTCGCCGTTGATTGTTTTGGCATTCTAAGCCTCCTATTCTTCCAAGCTAGCTTCCATTTGCTGCCGTTCCCATTGTTCCTTGTACCAGCCGCCAAACAGCATCAGCTCTTCATGAGTGCCTTCTTCGATGATTCGGCCCTCATTCAGCACAAGTATCCAGTCCGCGTGGCTAACCGCTGATAGGCGATGAGTCGTAATAAATGTCGTCTTTCCTTCACGCTCCAAACGGATATGGTGAAGAATTCGACTTTCCGTCCGTGCATCAACAGCCGAAAGTGAATCATCGAGCAGCAATATTTCGGAATCAACGAGCAATGCCCGCGCAATCGCCAAACGCTGCTTTTGCCCGCCGGAGAGCATAACGCCATTTTCCCCAACGACCGTTTCAAGTCCTTCTGGCATTTGTGCAATATCTTCTGTAAAAGAAGCCATTTGAACCGCTCGAGCGATTTCATCTAGCGTTGCGTTCGGCTTGCCTAGCGCAATATTTTCTCGAATGGTCTTGGAGAGAAGCAGATGCTCCTGAGGCACATAGGCAATCCAGCGTCTCATCCGGTCTATCTCAATTTGCTCAACTGGAACTCCCGCTATCATTAAACGATCCGCTTCAAGCGGATATTGACGCAGCAGCTGCTTAAGCAGCGTACTCTTTCCACTCCCCGTCTTCCCTACGATTCCAAGTGTCTGGCCTCGTTCAAGCTGAAAGGATACATTGTTCAAGCTAGGCTGGCTAGCCGTAGGATAAGTAAAGGTGAGCTGCTTCATCTCAATGCGCGTAGGTACCTTAATAGTAACAGGCTTATCTGAATCTTGAAGATCCGGCTTTTGCGTTAACGCCGAATCCAATCGATCAGCAGAAGCACTGCCGCGCTGCAGCACATTAATAAACTCGCCAAACGAAATCATTGGCCAAATGAGCATGCCCAAATAGATATTAAATGAAATGAGCTGACCAAGTGAAATCTCATCTTGGAATACGAGATATGAGCCATAACCTATTCCAATGGAATAACTGACACCTACAATTAACGAGATAATCGGCTGGAACATCGCATTCAGAATCGAAACCCGTTTATTTTTGTTCATAACCTCTGAGGTCACATGATCAAATGCAACAAGATCATTGTTTTCCTGCACGTACGAGCGAATAACGCGTATGCCCGAAATCGATTCCAGCGCATGTTCATTCATTTTCCCAAAGGAAGCCTGCGCGTCCAGAAAGCGGGTTCTTACTTTTTTGCCCAGCTTGCTAATCACGACTGCCAGCAACGGAAGCGGAATAAGTGCTGCGATCATTAATTTAAAGCTGACTAATGAAATCATCATAATGATGACTACCGATGCCCCTACCAGCGTATTGACGAGCGTCATTACACCGTATCCCGCTGTCTGGCCAATTGCGAGTACATCATTTGTCGCGAGCGCCATCAGCTGTCCCGTGCTGTTGCGCTGAAAGAAAGCAGGCGTCATCCTTGTTAAATTTGCGAGCAGCTTCCCTCTCAGCACCTTCTCGATAAGCGCCGAATTGCCAAACAGCGTCGTAATCCATATATAGACCATGACGTAAAGAAATAACGCAAGCAGAACTAGTGTCAACACCGTCTGCGTTAAACCAGCTGAAGTCAACTGTCCATCGCGGATGTTGTCAACCGTTCGTCCAATTAGATTAGGCGGTATTGTGGAGAGCAGGCTGACTAACGCCATAATGCCTATGGCAAGCGCATAGCTGCCCCATCTATCCTTAAAAAACCATCGCAACCGTTTTACAAAAGACATGAGATCCCCCTTTTCCGCTAATTCAACGACCTTTTCTCTCTAACATTTGAGACTCGAAATGGCAATCGAAGAAATAGCAGCTCCATAATGAATAACAATATTCCAAAAGCGATTAACAGCATGACCCAGCTATCTTCTACATTCAACAAGAACGGATATATTATAACCATTAAAAGGTTGAACACCAAATAAGTATTTCTGCGGCTAATCGCAGTATCCAACAACTGAAAAGCCCCATCCTGTTTCAGCATTTCAATAAGCCCATTAAAAATCCAATACGCCATCAAAATGTGAAGAATAAACAGCAGTTGCGAATAGAGATGGACGGCCAGCGGTATAGACGAAAATTCCGTAATCGTTACATTTGTTTGGATAAACAGAACTGGAATAGTAAGAATGATCAGAACAATAGAAATGTACTTCGCTTTTTTATATGCCGGGTGTATGGAGCCCAGATGCTGCAGGGCTGACAAAACCATCAAGTAACCTATAATGTCAGGCAGCAAATCAAAGTATCCAATCCTTATATCTATCATTGCAATAACAAGGCCCCAGCCAAGTCTCCTTAGCTCGCGTCTGAAAGGGGTGCTCAATGCATTTCACCTCCCGAACGGACTAAACGCTTCAGCTGCCGCTCACTAAAATTAAGGTTATGATTAATCGGAATATCCTCAATCATTTCCTGTCCATCTTCCAGCTTGAAGTGAAGAATGATTTTGGACTTAAACATCGTGAAGGCTTCGGGCTCATTTTCCGGAATAGACCATTGATATGTAAATGCTAACGAGTCATTTTGCGACAGCTTCATTGGGAATTCAACCGACTCAAGCGGCTTCCCTAATAGATCAAGCTTGAACCATGGCTTCACTTTATCGCTGAACGTATATTCAATCTTCTCCAAAACAGCCGCTTTCCTTACATAAACCTTATAGCTTCCAGAGCCATTTGAGGACGAGCCACCCGAAGCAAAGTCTAGTATGCCTTCTCGTTTATTCCACTCGACATTAATCTCACCAATCGGAACTTTTCTAGACTGCCCTTTCTCGTAATACACCGTAATCTCTCTTATTGTGAACGGTATTTTCCTATCCTCATTGATAACATCTGGCATCAATTGTCCAGAAGCTCGCATCTCAGATTGATGAGTATGTATGTTGCTTTTATAAATTTGAAATCGGAATTCCGGCAGTTCTTCTATTTGAATGCTGCTTACTTTATTAGTTGCTTGTTTATTTTCAAAAAATGTAAAATCAAGTATTTCACCAGTGCTCCCATTTATGGTGCTGTCATGCTTTAGAAACAGCGCCTCCTTCAGCTGCATGCTCTGAAAATACCAAAGGTTTCCTAGCCAGCTTCCCGTTATGAGAAACACGACGACATACCATCTTATTTTAATTTTCAGTCCTGTCACCCCTCTCCTCATCTGTTCATATTACCACTTATTTGTGCTAGAGATAATAATTGGTTTTAAAATAAGTGGTTGTTCTTTATAACGAATATGATATGATTATTTTGAACATCGCTTTATGAAATTTAAACGATCGAACACGTCAGAGGTGTAGCCTATGAATTACGCGATAAGTGCGATTGTACCTATATTTAATGCCGAAAATTGGCTGCGTCCCTGTTTGAAAAGCATTCTTAATCAGCCTTTTCGAAATATTGAGGTGCTGCTCGTCAATGACGGTTCCACTGATCTCAGCGGCGCGATATGCGAAGAATTCACTATAACAGACAATAGAGTTAAAGTGATTCACAAGCCTAATGGCGGTGCAAGCAGCGCCAAAAATGCCGGTTTACAAGCGGCAAGCGGCAAATACGTCGCCTTTCTTGATGCTGACGATGAAATCGATCCGCTTTTTTTCGTAAAGCTATACGCCATGGCAGAAGAGCATGCTTGCGAAGTGTTGATTGGAGGTTACGCAACAATTCCAACCAAACAGAACGTATCGCCCTGCTTTCGGCTGCATACCGTTATGAACGGCAAAGATTTAATACTAAGCGCCGCAGCTGTTCATTCGAATAATGACCTGTGTTTTACTTGGCGCAGTCTATTTCTTCGCGCATCGCTTGAAAAAAACGGGATTCTGTACAACGAGGGATTAACGGTAGGAGAAGATACCATTTTCCATTTGGAAGCCTTGCTGGCCTCTGATCGTGTCTGCGCGATTCCGGACCCTTTGTATTATCACAACACGGTTAACAATCTGAACAGCCTTATTCGTTCTCCCTATAAACATTATCTTGAAGAAAGCCTTGTTCTGCAGTACCAGCTGCGGAAGAGCTTATCCGAGAGATTCGGTTTATTAGCGCATGCCCATTATAGAAAGGATATGGCGTCCTACCACATCCAAACGATCCTTTCGATGCTGATCAACAATTTCAAAAACAATCCTGTCGCTCCTGCAAAAAAAGATATGGCTAGAATCGTCAACCTTAAAATGATGACAGACAGTACGAAGGAGCTTGGCTGGCTTCACAATTACAGCAACATCAAGTCTTTTCTTTATTATTTAACGCTTAAATTCAAGCTTGCTGCATGGCTATATCACTTTGAATTCCGCTTGCCGCGCCAATCGCCATTGCTGTTTCTCAAGCTTTTTGGTAGAAAAAAAACCGTTCATAACCGACTGATTCGCTATACTAAGCGTTAATCGCACATCGCCATTCCTTTGTCCGCCCCTCCTTTTCATGTATACTAGAGGCTTCAATTCAATTATACAAAGGATGCGACAACAACTTGGAAAATAGAAACAATCTATTCGTATATACCTATGGCTATCGCATTGAAGAGGCTGATTTATGCCGCTTGGAGATGCGTTCTTTATTTGGAAAACAATCAGAAACTGATCTTTTGTTTAGCGAAATAGACGTACATCCCGACCGCAGTCCTTTTATGAGAGAGCGGCTTGAAGTTTTATATCAAGGCGAACGGCTTGAGGATATTTTGGAGCAGGTGAAGCAAATTCAATTAGAAGAGGCTACATTTAAGGTGATTTTCCTAAAAATGAATGACCTGACGGCGGAAAACAAAATCGATTTTGAAGGACAACGCGCAATTGAACGTGAACTTGGCGTTTATATCGAAGGCGAGGCTGATGTACGCAAACCTGATTGCGTTTTTGGCATTTTAACTTGGGGCGGTCGCTGGTACTTTGGCAATTATATAAAAAGCAAAGCTGTCTGGCTTGCACACATGCAAAAACCGCGCAGCTATTCCATTGCACTCAGCACGCGAGTTGCGCGCGCTATAGCCAATATCGCTATCCCGAATCCAGTCGGGATTAAAGCGATCGACCCTTGCTGCGGCATTGGGACGGTACTGGTAGAGGCGCTGTCTATGGGCATGAACATCGTCGGCCGAGATATCAACCATTTTATCATTCGCGGGACACGTGAAAACCTGGCTCATTTCGAATATGAAACAGATGCCGTTTGCGGTGATATTGCTGATATCTCTGACCATTATGATGTAGCCATTGTAGATATGCCTTACAATCATTTCTCTAATACGACACCCGAGGCACAATTCTCCTTGCTGCAGCATACTCGCCGAATCGCTAACAAAGCAGTCATTGTGACTGCTGATCCAATGGACGAGCTAATTGCAAACGCAGGCCTTACTATCTTAGATCGCTGTACAACTCGAAAAGGCAGCTTCGTCAGACAAATAATCGTCTGTGAATAGTAGATTACAGCTATTATTTGTACCCATTAAATGCTAGCCACGATGCGCAAGCAGCCGTCCATTCTTTTGTATGCTCCTCATCCTCGGCTAAGCCAAGCCCATGACGTCCTTTCGTATACACGTGAAGATCAAAAGGAACCTGGTGCTTGCTCAGCGCGGATGCGAATAAAAGGCTGTTCTCGACAGGAACGGCGCCATCATCTGCTGTATGCCATAAAAAAGTTGGCGGTGTATCAGGCGTTACCTGCGTTTCATTGCTGAGCTGTTCGATTTGATCCAGCTTCGCTTCTTTGCCAAGCAAATTTTCTCTTGAGCCCTCATGCGTGAAAGGGTCTTTGAGTGTGATGACAGGATAACATAAAACGAGTAAATCCGGACGGCAGGACTGTCGTTCAACAACATCCTCTGCATTTTCATTCCCTTGGTCATAGCTTGTCCCCGCGTTCGAAACTAAATGCCCGCCTGCTGAAAATCCAAGAATGCCTATTTTATTCGGATTAATTCGATACATTTCCGATTTGAAACGGACGGTACGTATCGCCCGTTGAACATCCAGCAGTGCGCAAGGATATTGATAAGGCGCCACCCGATATCGCAAAACGAACGCAGAAATGCCTAAACTGTTCAGCCACTGTGCAATTGGTTCTCCCTCATGGTGCGCTCGCCCGCCATATCCTCCGCCTGGACATACGATAACAGCTGGTCTGTCCTCGCCATCTACAAGATATGGCGTTATGGCTGGACAATCCTCGTCTGCATTTCCCAGTGCATACGGCGCTCCGTGCATCCACAATAATTGATCTGCCACCTTACTTCCCCCTTATGCTGCATAAGAATTGAAATCTTTACCATTATATAACTAACGGTTCGGCCAGTCATCTGCAAAAGTATGTATTCAAATAAAAGCAGGCTTAAGCCAAAAAAGCGCCTAAGCCTGTCTATTCATTTTACAATTGCTGCTTGCCTTATTTCTTGTTAATCGTCAAAGCTCCAACGAAACCGATAAATGCTCCGAGCAGTGAGCCGGCTAAAACTTCAATAGGCTGATGACCGAGACTTTCCTTAAGCCGTTCACGCCTGCGCGCATGATACAATCCTGGATGCTCGCCAGCCAGCTTTTCCACATCCTCGTCCAAATCATTTACCTGCACAGCAATTTCACCTGTATGCCTGCGAATATTCATCGCATCGTACATCACAATAATGCCAAGCATCGCGGATATGGCAAATTCCGGCGTCTTTACGCCATATTTGGTCGCCGTGTATGCAGCTAGCGCGGAGACGCCGCTTGAATGTGAGCTCGGCATTCCACCTGAACCAATAATTTTCCGCACATCCCATTTGCCGCTTCTCGCAAAATGTACAGGCAGCTTAAGCAATTGGGCTGCCCCAACAGCCGTCAACGCTGTCACAAGTCCTCTGTT
The DNA here is from genome assembly GCF_052114265.1 of Paenibacillus sp. MCAF9. Taxonomy (NCBI): domain Bacteria; kingdom Bacillati; phylum Bacillota; class Bacilli; order Caryophanales; family Paenibacillaceae; genus Paenibacillus; species Paenibacillus sp. MCAF9. Next base: position 2,670 of record NZ_JBFREL010000036.1, on the reverse strand, counting down.
TGACATATCCGTCAACCTCCAGTCCTTATTCCCATCTCATTTTGCCCTGCTTAGCGTAAATTATTTCATATAAATAAATCGCTCACCGGGGGCGAACATATGGAACTTCTGGGCTGGATAATGACGCTGGATATAATCGACGAAATAAGCCGGGTTCTCATCATTGTGTGGAAATAAGCCATAATGCATTGGAATCAATAAATCAGCATGAATTTGTACCGCAATCTCAACAGCCTCACGATAATTGCAATTGCCGACGATCCCCTGTTCATTGCGAACAAAATCTCTTCCATTGATCGGCAATAATGCAATATCGATTTGCCTGCTTTGCAGCCAAGTGACAAGCTCTGGGAAACCAACGGTATCGCCAGAGTGATAAAGATGAATGCCATTAAAATTCGCAACATAACCTAGAAACTTATGTTCACCTGCTTCATCCTGTTCGAACTGTTCATGCTTGGCAGCGAATGCATCGAGCCTTATGCCGTCTGCAAGCTCAATCGATTGTCCATGAGAGATGCCAATCAGCTGCTCATCACGGAAACCCCATTCCTTCAATAGCGGAAGATGAGCTCTCGGCACGATAAATCGTGTTTTGGGTGATTGCTGAATAACTTGCAGCGTCTGCTTGTCCATATGATCCTCATGGTGGTGGGAGCAAACGACATAATCGACATCGAGGCAATCTGAAGGCGACAGCGGCGATTCGAAGGCTCTTGACCACGGCGGTCCTGCCATCTCATACACCCAGTTCGTCAGATACGGATCAAATAAAATTGTTTTTTTGTTCCATTTGACGAGAAAGCCCTCTTGTCCAAGCGCCCAAAGCGCCAAAGCTTGATCTGGAAGTTCAGTTCCAGCTATTTGCTTTACTAAATTTTTCCCACTGTTATAAACGTTCACGACGGTCATCACCCTTTTTGCTCCATATTTTGAATGCGAAGGTCTTTCGTAAACCATAGCTTATAGCTTAATAAACTTAAAATAATGCTCGTAACCGCAGCTGAGCTTGCGAACGCAAACACAATTAATATTTGGTACCGAACCGCTTCGATCGGATTCGCGCCAGCGATAATCATCCCTGTCATCATACCGGGAAGCTGAACTAGACCTACTGTCTTCATTCCGTCTATTGTCGGAATCATGCTCGATTTAACCGATCGCTTCATTACGTCTTGAATCGCTTGCCTTGCTGTCGCTCCAAGTGACAGCAGCGTCTCCATCTCGCCTTTTGAGGATTCGACCTCTCTTCTCATTTGATTGAGCAGTAAACCCGAAACGACCATCGCATTGCCGATTGTCATGCCGCTAATCGGAATAATGTATTGCGGTGTCGCTTCTATAATTCGAAAGCCGAGCAGCAGTCCCATCATAAGCAGCTCTGTCGATGTGATTGCAATCGCGATTTTCCAAATGATGCCCTTTAGTCCAGCTCCTCTTTTACCAGCATGATAAGACGCTACACTAATCATAAGTACAAGGATCATTGTAATAAACAGCGGGTTGCTCGTATTAAAAATAAATTGCAGCACATAGCCGACAAGCAGCAGCTGTACCGCAGAACGAATGGTGCCAATCGCGATGTCTCGCTCAAGCCCAAGCTTCTGCCATACGGAGATAAGCATCGTAATCATCACAAACAACAAGGTAAAGCTAAGTGCTACGATAGACATGGCTGCTCCTTTTGTATCGGCGCTTTTATATAATTTTGTGCGAGCTCAGATGTTGGATGTTCAAAAAAAGCAGCCGTGTCGCTATTCTCCAGCAGCGTTCCTTCCCCCATGAACCATATCGAGCTGCTCATCTGCTGGGCCTGCTCCAAATCATGTGTAACCCAAAGCATCGTTGCCCCTTCTTGATGATGCCACTCTCGCAGCACTTCCTCCACCATTTCCTTGCTGCCTCGGTCAAGCGACGCGGTAATCTCATCAAGAAGAAGCACGGTAGGATGAAGAAGCAAAGAACGGAGCAGCGATATTCGCTGTTTCTCTCCTCCTGACAGCTGTTCGGCGCTTTTGCCCATATCAAGATGATCCAGCCCTAGCCTTGGCAGCATGTGGCGTACGAGCTTCTCGTCATATGGCATGCGATGCAGCATACTCACAGTTCTCAAATTTTGCTCAATGCTCCCATTCAGCATAACGGACTGCTGAGCAACGTAACATACCTTCATTCTCCAAACCCTTGGATCTAGTTCTCGCTGTGAAACATTATGTAAACGGATATCACCCTCATCGGCGTTATCCAGACCTGCAAGCAAACGAAGCAGCGTGCTTTTGCCTTGTCCAGATACACCTAATATAGAAATAATAGCCGGATCAGCAATCGTTGCAGTAACATTTGCGAACAGCTGAACATCCCCATCACCACTGCGGTTTTTCCTAATACTCTGAAGTTCCAAAACACTAGCCACAAACGTTCCTCCCTTCGGCTTCCCTTACATTATAGCTGTAATGCTTGGCTCGAAAAAGTAAATTTAATAAGCCATAGACCAGCTCGTATGCAAAAAAAGGCTGATGACTTGATATGCTCCCCAAATAGTAGACAGGTGAAATAATAAAAAACCTGTTGCTATGAGGGGAGCATTTTCATGTCTAAAATTAAATATTCCGCATCAGAGAAACGTACCATTATCGAAGAGATCAAAAGTGGCGAGCTTGGCTTTATGGC
>NZ_JBFREL010000035.1:0-61044 GCF_052114265.1 Paenibacillus sp. MCAF9 | reverse complement strand
CAACACCCCAACACCCCAACACCCCAACACCCCAACACCCCAACACCCCAACACCCCAACACCCCAACACCCCAAGCCCCCAAGCCCCCAAGCCCCCAAGCCCCCAAGCCCCCAAGCCCCCACCACCCCCAACTAAAACAAGTATCGATGCTGAGCTCGATACACTCCAGTTACTCTTCATTCGATGAGCGAGGTGGCATATGACTGAAAAAACTCCCGTCAATTCGAGTACATCCCCTCCTTAGAGTAGATGTTGTCGAATAAGCGGGAGTTTTTTAGTAAACCGATATGAAGTTTGTCACTAATGAGACTAGTGAAAGCTATTCTTGTTAGTTTTCCTGTGAGGTGGATGCTTACTTTTAGTGCTTTATTGTGTGTAAATGCGCTCACAGCTGAATGGGACTTCTTCCGTAAAAGTAACTCAAATGCTAAGTAGAAGTGCTAATGTTGACTATTTGAACGTTAGTTGCCGCCTGGTATGAACTTTTTCAACCAAGTTCCAAAGCTGGATGGATTGCGAGTTTGGATCAGAACGACACCTTCACCGCGGAAGCGGCATACGAGACCTTCGCCGCTCGTAATGCTGGATAACCAGCCTTTAGACGCTTTTTCTATCGTATAGTTCATATAGCCCGGCCAAGCAACTAAATGACCGTTATCGATGATGACTTCTTCGCCGTGGCTCAAGTTTAGAGCATGGATCGCGCCATATGAGGAGAGAAACACCGTACCTCGGCCGCTGATTTCTACAATAAAGAAACCTTCACCCGATAAGAGTCCCTTGCCTAGGTTTTGCATTTTGGTATTGACTTCTATGCCGCTGGTGCCAGCTAAGAAACCATCCTTTTGCACATAAAGCTTATAGGAGCCGTCGAGTTCAATCGCTTCAATATCTCCGAGTGAAGGAGGGGCAAGGTGGACTTCACCTTGACCCCGATTTGCAGTCATCTCTTGGAAAAAGAACGTCTCTCCGCTTAACATTCTACCGAGTCCGCGCATAAACCCGCCGTCTGTTGTCCCTTTAAGATCGATGGTAGGGGACATGGACACCATTGCACCCATTTCGGCTTTTACGCTCTCACCCGGATTGAGCTTCACCTTCAGCATGGCAAAGGCGCCTTTATAAAAAATATCATAGTTCATGAGTTAACCTCCTCAAAGGTTTTACCTAAGCAATATCTACTTCGCATCCATCGCATCAAGCTCGCGATGTAAAACTACACTTCGCATCCATCGCATCAAGCTCGCGATGTAAAACTACGCTTCGCCTCCATCGCATTAAGCTCACAATGTAAACGAAGCCTCGTATATTCCATTTAGTCAAGCGGAGGCTGTGTAACACCCTCACGCTCTGCTTGTCTGCGATGAGCCATCCGACTTGCTGCCGATGCAGCGATAGCCCCAACGATATCGTCCAAAAACGTATGGATTTCTCCGTCGGTTTTGTCGTTCAGCTTGACCAAAATGCCGGGCTTCAGCTTATCGACATATCCGAAATTCGTAAACCCGATGCTTCCATACACGTTGACAATGGACAATGCCAAAATTTCATCGCATCCATAAAGACTCTCGTCATGCTTGATCATATCCTGCAGTGGAGCCATAAGCTTGCCTTCCTCGGCGAGGATATCAAGCTGGATGCCGGTCAAAACAGCATTTTGCACCTCGCGCTTCGATAGGACGGCATCAATATGGACGATACAATCCTCAGGCGTTAAGCCAGGGAAATAGTCTTTTTGCAAAAAATGTACGAGCTCGGCGATAGCCAGCTTTGTTACTCCGCGTTTGAGGAGCCATTCGTCTGTAGCCTCAGCCACTTTGCGGCTGTTGAGGCTATAAGTTTCGGGATTGGACATGTTTTTGTTCCCCCTTAGGATTTTATGGACAAAACTGGTCTAAAAAAGGGAAGGGCTCGTATACATAGTACTACAAATAAGGAGTTGTACAAAGCCGCTAGGCAAAACTTGATTAGGGAGGAAAGGTCAATATGATTCAAAAAAGATGGATTAGGGGTGCTGTACTTTCGGGGGTTCTCGTGCTGCCCATTCTTACTTCGGGTTGTGGTCTGTTTTCCAAGCAGACAAGCCAATCAATCGATCCGCCGCAGGTTGAGGTTAAGGATGGAGTAGAAGGTGCAGAAACTGGACAGGCAATCGGAGTTGGTGAAGAAGCGCAAATGACAGTATACCTTGAAGATCGTAACGGTTATTTGGCTCCAATCTCACTTCAGACCTCGCTCGGAGCGAATGAGCAAGCCGCACAAAAGGCGCTGGAAATGATGGTCGAGAATGGCGCGTACGCGAATCAGCTGCCTGAGGATTTTCGCGCAGTAATCCCGCAAGGCACTCAAATTAAATCGTACAAATACGATAAAGAGCAAAAGCTTGCTAAAGTAGAATTTTCTGAGCCGTTCAGTGACTACAATCCACAGGACGAACGTACTATCGTTGAAGCGATCACTTGGACTCTAACAGCTATGCCAGGGATTGAAGGCGTGGAAATTTGGTATGAAGGCGCTAAGCTGCCAGAAATGCCACAAGACGGCTTCCCGCTTGACAATACGCTGACACGTTCGGTGGGCATTAATATCGAAGCGGCAGACGGTGTGAATTATGCGCAATCAACGCCTGTAACGCTGTACTTCTCCGCTCAAACGTTAAATGACGAACAATATTATGTGCCCGTTACAAGACTAGTCGCTCGCTCGGAGACTCCGACGAAAGCAGCGCTGGAACAGCTCATTTCGGGTCCGCTTAACAAAAAAGAGTTGACCAGTGTAATCATTCCGGATGTACAAGTGAAGGATGTTGTACAAGAAGGTGATGTTGTCACTGTAGATTTGCAGGACGAGGGGTATCAGCAAGGTCAGAAGCTTCCGACCGAAATGCTTCAGGCACTCGTTCTTTCAATCACTGAAAATACAAAAGCATCAACGGTTCAAATTAAAGTAAATGGAGAATCTAACTTTACGGACGAAGCGAACAATTCCTACAGCGAGCCTGTTGGCAGACCGCATCACGTAAATGCTATTAAGTCATAAGAGATAACTCCGGAATGTACAAAGAGGCCGATCAAAAGTGAACGCTTTTGAAAAGCCTCTTTTGTGCATTTATTAGCATGTATTAGGTCTGAATGGTTTATTTTAACCTGATGCAAGCATGTAAAAAACTTCCACTGAAAAGCTGAATGGGTACAATCATGACCGCTTCACTTTTCTTTTTCACGGGCAGCGGATGCAATTCACAGGTTACTTTGTTAAAATAGGAAAGATTGCAGGATGGGATACTTTTGTTTTCTAATCGAAAAACGCTAGCACTCAGGAGGAAATTAGAATGAGAAACGATGGTCGGCAACCGAACCAGCTTCGGCCGGTAACCATAACGACAGGTGTCAATAAATACGCAGAAGGATCGGTTCTCATCGAGGTTGGAGAGACGAAGGTCATTTGTACAGCGAGCGTGGAGGATAGAGTACCTCCATTTATGAAAGGGCAAGGCAAAGGCTGGATTACAGCTGAATATGCAATGCTGCCTCGCGCAACACATACACGCAATATTCGTGAAGCGGCTAAAGGTAAGCTGACAGGACGGACGATGGAAATTCAGCGCCTCATTGGCCGTGCTTTGCGTTCGGTCATTGATTTGCAAGCACTAGGCGAGCGGACTATTACGCTTGATTGCGATGTCATTCAAGCCGATGGCGGTACTCGTACGACATCTATTACGGGTGCGTTTATCGCGCTTTCCATTGCAATTAACAAAATTTCCGAGAAGGTTCAATTTGCAAAATATCCGATTACAGATTTTTTGGCGTCGGTAAGTGTAGGCGTCATCCAAGAGAGAGCGCTGCTGGATCTGAACTACGAGGAAGATTCCAAAGCTAAGGTAGATATGAACGTTGTTATGACGGGCAGCGGCAAGTTTGTTGAGGTGCAAGGAACTGGCGAGGAAGCACCATTTTCGCGCGATGAGCTTAACCAATTGCTACAACTTGGAGAAGAGGGTATTCACGAGTTGATCAGCAAGCAAAAGGATGTTCTCGGTCCTTTGGCGGCGCGAATCGGAGGTTAGTATTCTGATGAAGCATTCCATATTAAATCATGCTGTTATTGTTGTAGCTACAAAAAATGCAGGTAAGGTGAAGGAATTCGCGCATGCGCTTCAGAAGCTTGATAAATCAGTAGAAAGCTTGCTGGATTATCCGCAAATTCCGGATATCGTGGAAGATGGCGATACGTTTGCCGCCAATGCTCGCATCAAAGCTAAGACGACGGGAGACATCCTTGGCGTTCCTGTACTGGCTGATGATTCAGGTTTGCGCGTTGCAGCGCTGAATGGTGATCCAGGCGTCTATTCCGCTCGTTATGCAGGTGAGAATGCGACTGATGGTGAAAACAATGCCAAGCTCATTCAGGAGCTTCATCAACTAGCTGAACATGCAGAACGAGAAGAATTGCAAGACGGGTCCAAAATACTGAGCAAAGCGCAGTTCGTATGCGCGTTAGCGCTGTATGATCCTGCGACCGGTTTGTTTCTGGAATCGGAGGGTACAGTGGATGGCGTTATCACGGATAATCCTCACGGCAATGGAGGCTTCGGTTATGATCCGCTGTTTTGGCTTCCTAGCTTGAATCGCGGGATGGCCGAGCTGTCTAAGGAAGAGAAGCAGCAGATCAGCCATCGCGGCGATGCATTAAGAAAGCTCCTTCCCTTGCTTGAGCAAGCATAATAAGTGAAAAAGCAACCCTATCCACGAGCAGCTGAATGCAGCGGCTTTTAGCGGATGGGGTTGCTTTTTTTGTGATGAGAACAAAAACAATAAGCCTTGTCACCTTATGATATGACGACCTTATATTCCTTCAACCATAAATTCACCTGATACAAATAAGCGAATAGCTGCGGACCGGACATCAATTGACCAAACCAAGGGGTATTCGAGCTTGCAGATTCCGACTCGGTTAGCGCTCTAACCTTTTCTACATTTATTAATGGAAGGATCGGAGAGCTGGAATCGTTCAGTACATCTAACAAAAGCCCTTTGACTGCGGCCAAATAGTTCGGATTATGCGTTTTAGGATAAGGGCTTTTTTTACGAGTCAATACGTCCTCTGGCAATACACCGCGCAGCGCCTTGCGCAATATTCCTTTTTCGCGATCGCCGGATGTTTTGATCTCCCATGGGATATTCCAAACATATTCAACTAACCGATGATCACAGAAAGGGACACGGACCTCAAGGCCCGCTGCCATGCTCATTCGATCCTTGCGGTCTAGAAGCGTTGGCATGAAGCGGGTAATGTTCAAATACGACATTTGCCGCATCTTACGCAGCTGCTCAGATTCGCCATCTAGATGAGGAACCTCTGCTATCGCTTGGGAATAACGATCCCCAATGTAGTCAAGCGGTTTAATCCAAGCGGCAACGTCAGGTGCGAGCAGATCAGCACGCATAACTGAAGCAAGCGACCAAGGGAAGGTATTGGCATTTAAAGCCTCTTCGCGATGAAACCAAGGATAGCCGCCAAAAATTTCATCGGCAGCTTCGCCTGATATTGCTACGGTTGCATCTTTTTTTATTTCATGGCAAAAGAGCAGCAACGAAGCATCAACATCGGCCATGCCCGGAAGATCGCGAGCGAAGGTGGCTGCTTTTAATGCGCCGACCAAATCAGGTGTATCAAACTGTATAGGATGATGAATTGTGCCTAGATGCGTCGTCATTCTTTCGATCCATGGCGCATCACTATTAGGCTGGAAGGCATGTGCCTTAAAATGTTTATCGTTGTCCGCATAATCAACAGAGTACGTGTGGACATTCCCTTGCCCGTTCTCGTTGTAATAATTGACAGCGAGTGTAGTTAGCGCACTGGAATCAAGGCCGCCAGACAGCAGGGTACATACTGGAACGTCTGAAACGAGCTGCCGCTCAACGGTATCTTTTAGCAGCGCTCCTACTTGTTCAGCTGTTTCTTCAATATTTTGCCCATGGGGGCTGCTCTCAAGCTGCCAGTACGTAATCGTCTTCACGCCAGCGTGATTGACAGTCATACACTTGCCAGGTTTAAGCTCATTGATTTGCTTATATACACCATGGCCTGGAGTGCGTGCTGGTCCTAAAATAAAAATCTCAGCAAGCCCTTCCGCTCCAACCTCCGGCTTCACGGCAGGGTGTGCCAATATACATTTTTGTTCGGAGCCAAAAATAAACAAACCGTCCTGTGTGCTATAGAACAGCGGTTTGACGCCAAGCCGATCACGCGCCAGAAATAGTTCTTGCTCTAATACGTTCCATATGGCAAAAGCAAATATTCCGTTAAAACGCTCTACGCAAGACTTGCCCCACTCCATAAAAGCGACCAGCAGCACTTCTGTATCACAATTTGTCGTAAAGATTCTGCCCCTGCTTTCAAGCTCCTTGCGAAGTTCTGGTGCATTATACAATTCCCCGTTATAGACAACGACATATTTGTCGTCGCCGGTATGGCGAATCATTGGCTGTGCCCCGTTCTCCGGATCAATGACGGATAAACGTCGATGGCCTAAAGCGCAATGAGCTGATATCCACGTACCGGAAGCGTCGGGACCGCGCGGTGCAAGGGTGTCTGTCATCTTCTCTAAGCTTTCACTTTGCTTAGTCAGATCACGGTTCCAGTCGATCCAGCCGGTAATTCCACACATTGATCTCATTCCTCTCTTTTGCTGGTCTCAAAGTAGCGATAATATCAGTTATATGCAGAATAAGGGATAAAATGTCTGTCCGACGGGGGATGCTAGAAGTGGCTGTGAAAAGTAATAAATGCAGGAAGGAGTGTGCGATTGATGGCAGAGCAAGAAGCAGGCAGTGAAGAACGTAAGCATTATTTCGTTTCTGTTCAGGCGGGACAAATATTAGAGGATCCGCAGGCAGCAGCGTATGAGCTTGAGATTATAATGAACGAAAATGAGCATACGAAGCTTAGAGAGCTGTTTGATGAGCTGTCCAGCATGGATGAAGCGGAGATGTTTCATTTCTCGTACAGTCCGTTTGGCTCAGCAAGCGATGGCGAAATCAATGCTGGCTACGATCAGTTGATTGAGCGTATTTACAGGCAATTGTATGAGTTAGGAACGGACACGACGAAGCAGCATATCGAATCGATGCAGTTTTTTTAATAAGCGGATAAGTAAGCATGAACAGGGTGTTGCAGAAGCTGAATAACAGCGGCAACATCTTGTTTTTTTTATAAAACAATAAATAAATATAAGATGATTGATACTATAAAAATGAATATGAGTGTTTTTTCTAAATAATATCGCTGCTTTTACGTAATCATTTCTATTATATTGCTGCAAAAAATGATATACTTCTACAAAAAATAGTGGAGGGTTTTCGTTTTGCAAAAGTTAGTTTTTTTTGTCGGAGTAGCGGGGACGGGCAAAACAACGGTAGCTAGAAAGTTGTCTGCTCGCATTCCAGCTGCTTTTCTTGACCGGGATACGATAGGCGGTCGTTTTGTTGAGGCTATATTGGAGTTAAACGGCCTGGATAAAAGAGATCGGGATTCTGATTATTACAAAAAGCATTTGCGTGATTTGGAATATGATACGGCGAAGGACGTATGTATTGAAAATTTGGCTGCTGGTCAAAACGTATTTATGATTTCACCTTTTACGGCAGAACTGAAAAATAAACAGTGGATTGAAGAGGTTGTTGAAGCAGCAGGCCTCACGATGAGTGAGGTAGACGTTAAAGTGGTTGTTGTCACGCTGCTGGATATGGAGCTGCAAAAAAATCGGATCATCGGGCGTCAAACAGAGCGCGATCAGTGGAAACTGGACAACTGGGGCGACTTTGAGAAGCGGATTGAGTTTGTTCCGCAAATCAACTGGGATATTCCTAACTCATCCATCCTCGTGTTTGATAATAGTGGAGAGCTAACGGAAGAGAAAGCCGAGCAATTATTCCAATTTGTTAATGAAAAGCAGGCAACATTATCCGTTTAGTATAATAAGAAAAGGCGGCTTCATTTGGGGAATTTCCCTATGAAGCCGCCTTTTTATTTGTGGTTTTGTGATTCAACGGTTTTCAAAAATGATTTCAAACGCTGGATAAAGGCTTGTGCTGCAGCTTTAGGCTCACGTGCTTTATGTGTAATAATGCCATGCGTTAATAGAAGCTCTTGGTTCAAAGGCAATGACAGCAGCGTACCTGCGGCCACCTCTTTAGCTACATTTGATTCTGGTACGAATGAGATGCCCATTCCGCAAGCAACCGTCTGTTTAATGAGCTCAACACTAGAGAAAGACAAATGATCAGCAAGCTCAACATCAACTTCTCTCAGCATATCGCGTCCATAAGTGTGGTAGATACACTGATCCCCGAAGCTAATGAAGGCGTTGTCGTGCAACGCTTGCCATCCGAGCTGCGCGAAGCGCTCTTCCAGCGCAGGAGCACAGATCAGCAAGAGCTTCTCTTCTATTAAAGGTGCAAATAGAAGGTCGTCACGTTCCGGAGCCTTGGGGACGATGCCGAGGTCAGCGCGATGGTTTACGACTTGTGCGGTAATATCATGCTGCAGACCAGGCGTTAAATGCAGCTTGATCTTGGTGTATTGCTGGAGAAAGCCGGTTAAAAAATGCGGTAGATGAGAGATGGCAMACGACTCTAGAGCTCCAATTCGAACGATACCAGACGGCATGCCAGGCTCCGAGAACGCATCCTGAAGCGAATGTCCAAGCTGGATAAATTGATACGCATAGGGAGCTAGCCGCAAGCCTGCTTCTGTTGGCTCTACGCCGCGAGGCAAACGGTGAAAGAGCTTTTTGCCGCTTGCTGTTTCCAAATGTCGAATATGTGAGGTTACCGTCGATTGAACGTAACCGAGACGATCAGCGGCACCGCTGAAGCTTTTTTCCTCCAGCACAGCAGTAAATGTAATAAAAAAACGTCCTTCCCAAGACTCCAGCATGTTAACTCCCCTTAGGTATCGGAATTTGAAATAGGTTCAATTGTAAACATTCAATTCTCGAATGATTTCTCTTATGATAGCATGATGTCATAATAAGAGAAACGGGGAATGAGAAATGCTGAGAAATAAAAATTGGAAGACGCTGGCGGCAGCGGTTGTTGGCACCATTGTTATCGCACTGCTGCTGACCATGGGCGATTTAATGTCGATTACGCTGATGATGGCTCCATTTGGGGCCAGCTGTGTTATCGTGTTTGTGTTGCCAGATAGTCCGCTTGCCAAAGCCAGAAATGTTGTAGGAGGCCATTTGATCAGCACTGGAGCAGGTCTTGTGATGCTGCATCTCTTCGGAGATTCAACATGGTTCATTGCACTATCTGTTGGATTGTCCATCCTTCTGATGCAGCTCACAAGAACCGTTCATCCACCCGCAGGTGCTGATCCGCTTGTTGTCATGCTAAGCCATGCGGGTTGGTCCTATCTGTTTACTCCGGTCCTATTCGGAGCGGTGCTGATCGCGCTTGCCGCTTATGGTTATAGGAAATTATTAGCGACAAAGTCAGCAGCTTTGAAGTCATAGAAATAAAAAAAGGGCTGATCCAGTTGGTAAATACCGGGATCAGCCTCTTTTAAATAGTTCAGTATATAATAAAAAAACCACCTGAATAGGCGGCGTTAATGGATAATAATATGGCGTCCCGGAAGAGATTCGAACTCCCGACCGACGCCTTAGAAGGGCGTTGCTCTATCCAGCTGAGCTACCGGGACACAAGAAATAATATAGCACACATCATTAAATTATTGCAAGCACTTTTTTGAATTTATATTCTTTTTATTATAAAATAAGATTTATGAGTTGTCGGAATACTACATTTGTTTTTTCTTTTGATTGTACATGGTATAATCGTACGCAAGATTGTCCGAATGAACAAAAGGCGCGACCATAAGGCGGTGTTATCATTACAACTCCCAATGACACACAAGGCGACAACAAGGATAACGTTTACTTGTTCCCTAGCATGCTGGACCATTATCAGGTACAGTTAACCCGTATGCTGGAAGCGGAACAATACGGGGAGGCCAAGGAGTTGCTGCGCTTTTTGCTGCAATGCCAGGGCGAGGATGCTCGCCATTATGAAGAGTGGGACAGCTTACTTACGTGGCTTGACATGGCTTTTCCTGGAGAAGGAAATGATGGAGAAGATTCGGGATTCCTATCGGCCAAGCGAGAGAAGGAAGAGGACGAGGCGACTATGCGCGAGCAGCTTCTTAATCCTCCTGATCAAGATGAAGCTTATGTGAACCAAGTGCTCTACATCATGCAAAATCATCCGATGATCGATCAGCAAATTCTTGCTCTTGAACGCGCTGCTTATATTCAGACTCCAGAAGTGGATGATTCCATTAAAAATTGGCTGGTAACCCAGCAGGTTCACCCTGTCGTTCAGTTTAAGGCACTGCAATGCTTGCGCAAGCGAGGAGCTGCCGGTTTACTGACACTGGAGAGACTTGGTGAAACCGTAGAGCTTGATTTGGAAGCGACGCCTCTTTCTATGGATGAATTCCCTTCACCAATTATTAGGATATTGGAGCGAACAGAGCAGGTTGCCGAGGTCGATGATCCCACATTGCCGCATTTTGCTAGAGAGCTTTGGAAGGAAAGTTTACAGTTTTTGTATGGTACGGCTGCTTATCATTGGATGTTGAGAGAAGACGAGGATACAGTTGATTATTTTGCAGCTGCGCTGCATTTGACGCTGCTTCTTACCGTTTACGGCTCGGCAAACGATGACGATATTCGTGATACATACGGCATTACCGAAGGTTTAAGGTTCCGTTATGAGCAAGCATGCAAGGCGCTTAGACAGGTTGCCGTTTTGCAGCAATCGGGAGAAGATGAGCCAGAGTCTTGATAATCTGGGCTAGCTTGTTTATAATAGAATGGTTTATGAAACGTGATAACTACTGATGCATGAGCATTTTCGGAGGGGAAGGCATAAAATGAAAGCAACTTGGGAAAAAATAGACAAGAACATCGTGTCGATCGACGTGGAGGTAGGGGCGGAGAAAGTCACTGTTGCTCTTGATCAAGCATTTAAGAAAGTCGTTCAAAAAGTAAACGTACCTGGATTCCGTAAAGGTAAAGTGCCTCGCGGCATGTTCGAATCCCGTTTCGGTATTGAGAGCCTGTACCAGGATGCAATTGACATTCTGTTGCCAGATGCTTATTCCGATGCGATCAAAGAAACTAATCTTGAGCCGGTTGACCGTCCTGAGATTGAAGTTGAGCAATTCGCAAAAGGCGAAACATTCAAATTCAAAGCAAAAGTTATCGTTAAGCCAGAAGTTACACTTGGTGAATACAAAGGCTTGGAAGTTGAATCCGTTGTTTCTGAAGTTACAGAAGAGGAAATCGCAGCTGAACTTGAGCGTTTGCAACAGCGTCATGCTGAGCTTACTGTTGTTGAAGAGGGCGCAGCGGCTAACGGCGACATCACAGTTATCGATTTCGACGGTTATGTAGACGGCGAAGCGTTTGAAGGCGGAGCAAGCGAGCGTTATTCACTAGAGCTTGGTTCGAATTCCTTTATTCCAGGTTTCGAAGAGCAAGTGGTTGGCATGCAAATCGGAGATTTCAAGGACATTGAAGTTAATTTCCCTGAGAGCTACCATGCAGAGCACCTTGCAGGCAAACCAGCTGTTTTCAAAGTGAAGCTTCACGAAATCAAACGCAAAAGCTTGCCAACGCTAGACGATGAGTTTGCAAAAGACGTAAGCGAGTTCGATACGCTTGAAGAGTACAAGCAGGATCTCGTTAGCAAACTAAAAGAGCGCAAAGATCAAGAAGGCGAACAAGCTCGCGAAACAGCAGTTGTTGACAAAGCTACGGCTGCAGCAGATGTTGAAATTCCAGAGCCAATGATCGTGACTGAAACGGATTACATGATCAAAGATTTCGAAAACCGTCTTAAAATGCAAGGCATGAACATGGACCTATACTTCCAATTCTCCGGTCAAAACGAATCTGTTCTTCGCGATCAAATGCGCGCAGATGCTGAGAAACGCGTTCGCAACAACCTTGTGCTTGATGCAATTGCTAAAGCAGAAAACATCGTTGCTGACGACGAAGATTTGAACGAAGAGCTTGAGAAGCTGTCCAAATCATACAACCGTCCTTCTGCTGAGCTTCGCGACATTTTTGAGAAAAACGGAAATCTTAGCAACTTGCAGGAAGATATTGCACTTCGCAAAACAATTAAGTTCTTGCTTGAAAACAGCAAAGCTGTTTAATAGCCACATACGAATAATTGAATAAATGCTTCACTCAGGATAAGGCACGTCGTTGATACGTGCCTTATTTTGACCCTACATATGGAAATGTGCTTGTTTTGGAGGCTAAACTCCGTACATATCGAACGGCCGGCGTCGTATAATGTATTAGTGGAAAAATGACATGAATACGATGACGTGTTACAATAAGTAAGTAACCAAAGTCATAAACGAAAAGAGGTTGGTCGCATGAATCTAGTACCGATCGTAGTCGAACAAACGAATCGCGGGGAACGTTCTTACGATATTTACTCCCGTTTGCTGAAGGACCGTATCATTTTCCTTGGGAGCGCAATCGATGATGATGTTGCAAACTCCATCATTGCACAGCTGCTGTTTCTGGCGGCCGACGACCCAGAGAAAGACATTCATCTATACATTAACTCTCCCGGCGGCTCCGTGACTGCGGGAATGGGTATTTTTGATACGATGCAATATATTAAGCCTGAGGTGTCCACGATTTGTATGGGCATGGCAGCAAGCATGGGTTCGCTGCTTCTTACAGCGGGCGCGAAGGGCAAGCGTTTTGCGCTTCCTAACGCTGAGGTTATGATCCATCAACCACTTGGCGGCGTACGCGGTCAAGCATCTGATATCAAAATCCATGCTGATTGGATTTTGAAAACGAAACAAAAGCTAAACCAAATTTACGTAGACCGCACCGGACAGCCTTATGAAAAAATCGACCGAGATACCGACCGTGACAACTTCATGAGCGCGGAAGAGGCTCTTGCCTACGGTTTGATTGACAAGGTGATTACAGCACCGGTATCGACGATTTAATCGAAGGGGTGATTACATGTTTAAATTCAACGACGAAAAAGGCCAGTTGAAATGTTCTTTCTGCGGCAAATCGCAGGATCAAGTACGTAAATTGGTTGCCGGTCCTGGCGTCTATATATGCGATGAGTGCATTGAGCTTTGTACCGAAATTGTTGAGGAAGAACTCGGCAATGAGGAAGAGCTTGATCTTAAGGATATTCCGAAACCGAAAGATATCCGGGCTATTCTGGATTCTTATGTCATCGGTCAAGAGTTTGCGAAAAAATCGTTGTCTGTAGCGGTTTATAACCATTACAAACGGATTAATTCCGGAAGCAAAATCGAAGACGTAGAATTGCAAAAGAGTAACATTTTGCTGCTAGGTCCTACGGGCTCAGGTAAAACGCTGCTAGCTCAAACGATGGCTAAAATTTTGAATGTTCCATTTGCAATTGCAGATGCAACTTCGCTAACAGAAGCAGGTTATGTGGGCGAAGACGTTGAGAACATTTTGCTTAAGCTCATTCAAGCTGCCGATTATGATGTGGAAAAAGCGGAACGCGGCATTATTTATATCGATGAGATCGATAAAGTAGCTCGCAAATCGGAAAACCCATCCATTACGCGCGATGTTTCTGGCGAAGGTGTTCAGCAAGCATTGCTCAAAATATTGGAAGGTACAGTTGCATCCGTTCCTCCGCAAGGTGGACGCAAGCATCCGCATCAAGAATTCATTCAAATCGATACAACGAATATTTTGTTCATTTGCGGCGGCGCATTCGATGGCCTCGAATCATTGATCAAACGTCGTATCGGTAAGAAAGTAATCGGCTTTAGCTCTACAGGCGAATTGCAGAAGGATCTTAAAGCTGGTGAATACCTCACGATGGTATTGCCAGAGGATCTGCTCAAATTCGGTTTGATTCCGGAGTTTGTAGGCCGTCTGCCTATCATTTCGACGCTTGAGCCGCTTGATGAGCCTGCACTCGTTCGGATTTTATCCGAGCCGAAGAATGCGCTTGTGAAGCAATACCAGAAGCTGCTTGAAATGGACAATGTGAAGCTTGATTTCGAACCGGCTGCACTTGATGCAATCGCGAAAGAAGCAATCAAGCGCAACACCGGAGCTCGCGGCTTGCGTGCGATTATTGAAAGCATTATGCTGGAAGTTATGTACGAGGTACCATCACGCGATGATCTAAGTACATGTCTAATCACAGAGCAAACCGTTCAAGAAAAAATCATGCCTGAGCTTACCGCTAAGAAAAGCAAGAAGAAAGAAGAGAGTGCGTAAGCCAGCACTCCAATATAAGAAGCTATAAGTTCAGGCTTATAACTAAACTTATATATGACCGCGAAACGAGCTGTTTCCGCTACATTGTAATGGAATGGAAGCAGCCGTTTTCGCTTGACTACCGTCATTGTTTCCACCCAGCCGCGCGGTTTCAAAAACCGCCAGTCAAAGGGTGGACTTTGCCGTTCATGGGAGAGATAAGCTTATGTACTTACGTCAAGATACGGTACCGGTTAAAGTCGGCAATCTAACGATTGGCGGCAGTAACGAAGTGATTATTCAAAGTATGTGTACGACGAAGACTGCTGATGTCGAAGCTACTGTTGCGGAAATACTAGGGCTTGAAGAAGCTGGCTGCCAGCTTGTCCGGGTTACTGTCAACAACAAGGAAGCGGCGGAAGCGATTAAGGAAATCAAGAAACGCATTCATATTCCGCTAGTTGCGGATATTCATTTTGACTATCGCTTGGCACTGCTAGCTATCGAGAACGGCATCGACAAAGTACGGATTAATCCGGGCAATATCGGTCGCCGCGAACGTGTAGAAGCGGTTGTTAAGGCTTGTAAGGAAAAAGGCATTCCGATCCGAATTGGCGTCAACGCCGGTTCATTAGAAAATCATCTGTTAGAAAAGTACGGTTACCCGACGCCGGAAGCAATGGTAGAGAGCGCGTTGTTCCATATCGGTATTTTGGAGGAGCTCGATTTCCACGATATTATCGTATCTCTCAAAGCATCGGATGTTCCGATGGCCATTGCTGCGTACTCGATGGCGGCAAAAGTCATTAAGTATCCGCTCCACCTAGGCATTACAGAAGCTGGAACGCTGCACACAGGCACGATAAAGAGCTCCGCTGGTATTGGTGCTTTGCTCGCACTTGGCATTGGCAACACGCTGCGTATCAGCCTTAGCGCTGACACAGTAGAGGAAGTCAAGGTTGCCCGTGAGCTTCTTAAAACCTTTGGTCTAATTACAAATGCTGCAACACTCGTTTCCTGTCCTACTTGCGGTCGTCTAGATATCGATCTGTTTTCGATTGCAAATGAGGTAGAAGATTATATTTCAAAAATTAAAGTGCCAATCAAAGTTTCTGTGCTTGGTTGTGCGGTCAATGGTCCAGGCGAGGCTCGTGAAGCGGATATCGGTATCGCTGGCGCTAGAGGCGAGGGCATGCTTTTCCGTTACGGGGAGCTTATTCGCAAGGTGCCAGAAGCTGAATTGCTGTCTGAGCTAAAGAAGGAAATTGACGAAATCGTACGCGTTTTTGAAGCGACGGGTGAAATACCTGGCCGCAAGCATCATACACCTGCATAATCATTTATGAAAAGGTTTATTTACGTCAATTGCAGACGTGAGTAAGCCTTTTTTTGTTGATAAAAAGGAGGGAAGTTTTGTTTAACGCTTCCTATGATGAATGTGATGGTAGGCTTATATTGTACTTTATACATTACGTGATAATAGGATATTCCTCTAAGTAACGAGCTTCGCTAAAGTAATTTCCCCTTTCCCAACCCGAGGTTTCAAAATAAAGAGAATTGCTTGTGAAAAATAACAGCATTTACGGTTATTACCACATCGTAGAGGCAATACTATTTTATACGCATGTTTATAAAGGTTAGCTATGTACATTGAAATCAACGAAGCAGGTCTAAGTTCTTCTCTTAAGCCTTCATGTAGTTGCATGATTAGCTAGAAAGGTATGAAAATGAAGCAAGATAATTAATTATTATTTCCATTTAAGGATTATATTCCTGCGGAAATGATCGTCACTATTCAAATGGATACAGCCGTTTACGCTTGAAATATAAGAATGAAAATAGCTGATCATTTTCATAAAAAGCTTATATTTCTACGCGAAACGAGCTTTCACCATTTCATCGGCTACAGCCGTTTACGCTTGAAATATAAGGATGAAAATAGATGATTATTTTCATAAGAATCTTATATTTCTACGCGAAACGAGCTTTCACCATTTCATCGGCTACAGCCGTTTACGCTTGAAAGGAGCGGATTACTAATGAGTTTAAGTGTTGTATTAATGTTGATTCAAGTGTTTTTTGCAGTTGTTATCGGCTTGTATTTCTGGAATTTGCTGCGCAATCAGAAGACGAACCGCTCGGCCGTTGATCGCGAGTCTCGCAAAGAGATGGACAAGCTCAGAAAGCTTAGGAGTGTATCGCTTACGAAGCCCTTATCGGAGAAGACAAGGCCGCAAGCGATGCAGGACATCGTTGGCCAGCGTGACGGTCTGCGTGCCTTAAAGGCTGCGCTGTGCAGCGCAAACCCGCAGCATGTTATCATTTATGGTCCTCCAGGTGTCGGGAAGACCGCTGCGGCGCGTGTCGTGCTGGAGGAAGCCAAAAAAAATCCTTCCTCGCCGTTTTTGCCTGAGGCAAAATTTACAGAGATCGATGCGACAACCGCTAGGTTTGATGAGCGCGGAATAGCTGATCCGTTAATCGGCTCGGTTCATGATCCAATTTATCAAGGTGCAGGTGCGATGGGTGTAGCAGGTATCCCTCAACCTAAGCCAGGCGCTGTGACGAAGGCGCATGGCGGGATCTTGTTTATTGACGAAATAGGTGAATTGCATCCGATTCAAATGAATAAATTGTTAAAGGTACTGGAAGATCGCAAAGTGTTTCTGGAGAGCGCGTATTATAATTCGGAGGATTCGAATATACCGGTGTATATTCATGATATTTTCCAAAACGGCCTGCCTGCAGATTTCCGTCTAGTCGGTGCAACAACGCGGTCGCCGCAGGAAATTCCGCCAGCAATCCGTTCGCGCTGCATGGAGGTGTTTTTTCGTCCGCTGCTTGCTGAAGAAATTGGTTTAGTGGCTGAAAACGCAGTGAAAAAAATCGGCTTTGCACCTTGTCCTGAAGCGATCGATGTCGTCAAGCGATATGCGACGAACGGACGTGAAGCTGTTAACGTCATTCAACTGGCTGCGGGTGTAGCTCTATCCGAAAAAAGGGACAGCATCGCTGCAGGCGATATTGAATGGGTTGTAAACAGCAGTCAAATTCCACCGCGCCCTGATCGCAAGGTGCCGGATGTGCCGCAAATCGGTTTCGTAAATGGCCTTGCTGTATATGGTCCAAATATGGGCACGCTGCTCGAAATCGAAGTAAGCGCAATTCCTGCTGCTTCTGGCAAAGGTTTGTTTACAATTACAGGCGTTGTAGACGAGGAGGAGCTTGGCGGAGGATCGCGGACGCTTAGAAGAAAAAGTATGGCAAAGGGTTCAGTCGAAAACGTAATTACGGTTTTGAGACGTATCGGGCTTAATCCGCAGGATTTTGACTTGCATATCAACTTCCCTGGCGGTACGCCGATTGATGGCCCTTCTGCCGGTATTGCGATGGCAACAGCTATTACATCAGCAATAAAAGGCATTCCAATTGACAATAAACTGGCCATGACAGGTGAAGTTGGCATACATGGAAACGTAAAACCTGTTGGCGGCGTATTAGCTAAAGTTGAGGCAGCTTTCCAAGCTGGTGCTAAAACAGTCATTATCCCAAGGGAGAACTGGCAAGCGATTTTTGCAGACTTGGAAGGTCTTAAGGTCATTCCTGTCGAAAAGGTGGAAGAAGTGTTCAAGTTTGTGTTCCCAAATACTGAAGTGTCCCCTGTACGGGTCGAAGCTCCGCTTGGAACCGATCTTTTTATCGCTTCAGCCGTTCCGTATTTGCAGGCTGATTCCGTAGAATGATAAACTAGGGTAGACGTTAACAATTGGAGGTGCTGGTGTGGGACCTAGTAAATCGAAAGGTCGTCGGCTGCCCTTGCTTCCGCTTAGAGGGCTACTCGTTTATCCCAGCATGGTGCTCCACCTTGATGTGGGTAGGGACAAATCGGTTCGAGCGTTAGAACGCTCGATGGTCGAAGATCATATGATATTGCTTTGTTCACAGTCTGAAGTGAACATTGAGGAGCCGACTGAGGAAGATATATATAAAGTTGGCACCATAGCAAAAGTAAGGCAAATGCTGAAGCTGCCTAACGGCACGATCCGTGTGCTGGTGGAAGGCGTATCGCGTGCTGAGATTTTGGATTATTTGCCGAACGACGAGTTTTATGAAGTATCTGTAAAAGAATTGCCGGAGCAGGAGACGGATGATCCAGAAGTCGATGCGCTTATGCGCTCGGTCTTGAACCAATTCGAGCATTATATTTCATTATCGAAGAAGGTTACGCCTGAAACCTATGCGGCGGTTTCCGACATTGATGATCCGGGCCGCCTTGCGGATGTCATTACGAGCCATCTTTCGCTGAAAATCAAGGATAAGCAGGATATTCTTGAAACCGTAGATGTCGGAGCTCGACTAGAGAAGCTGCTCGACATCTTGAACAACGAGCGCGAAGTGCTGGAGCTTGAGCGCAAAATAAACCAACGCGTCAAGAAACAGATGGAAAAGACGCAAAAGGAATATTATTTGCGCGAGCAAATGAAGGCGATCCAGAAAGAGCTCGGAGAGAAGGAAGGCCGTGCTGGCGAGGTCGAGGAGTTGCGTGCGCAGCTGGCCGAGGCAGGCGTGCCTGATCTCGTGAAAGAGAAGATCGAGAAGGAAATTGATCGACTCGAGAAAATGCCGTCCACCTCTGCAGAAGGCGGCGTCATTCGCAATTATATCGATTGGCTGCTTTCTTTGCCTTGGAGCAAAACGACCGAAGATGATTTAAGCCTAAGCAAAGCAGAAGCGATTCTGAATGATGACCATTATGGCCTAGAAAAGCCGAAAGAGCGGGTGCTTGAATATTTGGCGGTTCAGAAGCTAGTCAAGCAGCTAAAGGGTCCAATCCTTTGCTTGGTAGGCCCGCCGGGTGTTGGTAAAACTTCGCTTGCCCGTTCGATTGCCAAATCGCTTGGTCGTAAGTTTGTGCGTATCTCGCTTGGCGGGGTGCGAGACGAAGCGGAGATCCGCGGTCACAGGCGGACTTATGTTGGTGCTATGCCAGGAAGAATTATTCAAGGCATGAAGACAGCAGGTTCTTCAAACCCTGTATTTTTGCTGGATGAGATTGACAAAATGGCGATGGATTTCCGTGGAGATCCAGCTTCAGCGCTTCTTGAAGTGCTCGATCCGGAACAAAACAACACGTTCAGCGATCATTATGTAGAAGTGCCATTTGATCTATCTAATGTGATGTTCGTAACGACCGCGAATGCGATGCACAATATTCCTCGTCCGCTGCTCGATAGGATGGAGGTCTTGTATATTCCAGGATATACGGAGCTTGAGAAGCTGCAAATCGGAAATCGCTATCTGTTGCCGAAGCAGAAAAAGGAACATGGCTTGACCGAGGAACAGCTCATTATTTCGGAAGAGGTATTGCTCCAGCTGATTAGGGAATATACGAGAGAATCCGGCGTTCGTAATTTAGAGCAGCAAATTGCAGCAGTGTGCCGTAAGGCAGCGAAACGATTTGTTGCAAATGAGCAGACAGAATCCACCGAGCCATTTGAAGTTACGAGTGAGGAGCTCAAGGAATTGCTGGGGCCTTCGAAGTTCCGTTATGGCCTAGCTGAGAGCGAGAATCAGATCGGAGCGGTGACTGGTCTTGCGTGGACTGAGGTAGGTGGAGATACGCTTGTCATTGAAGTCACAGTCATGCCGGGTAGCGGAAAACTAACGTTAACTGGTAAACTAGGTGATGTCATGAAGGAATCTGCTCAAGCGGCATTCAGTTACACTCGCTCGAAAGCGATTGAGCTGGGCATTGACCCAAGCTTTCATGAGAAAAATGATATTCATATTCATATTCCGGAGGGTGCGATTCCAAAGGATGGTCCATCAGCCGGCATTACGATTGCAACAGCGCTTATCTCCGCGCTTACAAACCGCTATGTGGATAAGGAAGTAGCGATGACGGGCGAAATTACGCTCAGAGGCCGCGTGCTTCCGATTGGCGGTTTGAAGGAAAAATCGCTGGCAGCGCATCGTGCAGGCATTCGCAAAATATTGTTGCCGAAAGAAAATGAACGGGATTTAGGGGATATTCCCGATAGCGTACGACATGATATGCAATTTTTTCCTGTCAGTCATATGGATGAAGTGCTGCAGCATGCGTTGCTTCCGGTTCAAACGGAAGAGAAAGCAGGTACAACGATTTTATGAAAATTACACAAGCAGAATTCATCATCAGCGCAGTAAAACCACATCAATACCCAGAGGACGCCTTGCCAGAGATAGCTCTGGCAGGGCGTTCGAATGTCGGAAAATCTTCATTGATTAATAAACTTATTTTACGCAAAAACTTAGCTAGAACGAGCTCGCAGCCCGGCAAAACGCAGCAGCTTAATTACTACCGCGTAAATGACCTTATTTATTTGGTTGATTTTCCGGGGTATGGCTATGCTAAGGTTTCCAAAACTCAGCGCTTGCAGTTTGGCGAAATGATCGAACGTTATATCCGTGACCGTGAGCCGCTTAAGCTTCAGCTGCTGGTCATCGATATTCGTCATGAGCCGTCTCTGCTCGATCAGCAAATGTACAAATGGCTGAAGCATTATGAAATCCCAACATGCGTCGTTGCGACCAAGGCGGATAAAATTCCAAAGTCAAAATGGGACAAGCATATTAAAATGATCAAAAAAACGCTTGAAGTCGACCCAAGCGATTCCGTCGTATTATTCTCGTCTGAATTAGGACTTGGACGCGAGCAACTATGGGACATCATAACCGAAGCGATTGCTACATGAGGTAGCAAGACCAGCAAGTTAATCTATAAAGCAGAGGATTTAGTGAAATAGTCGGCTTTCCTCGTGAATTCTTCCGTTATTTTGTGGAATATGCGAGAATATCGGGGATGAACGACAGGAATAAAATGATAAGATCACGTATAATATACTTAAGCAACAAGACCAAAGTTAAAGACCAAAGCGTGCAAGTTCAAAGAATTGAGGAGATTTTTATGGCTAAGCGGCTAGCCACAGAGTATGTAAATGCCAAACTGCAATTGACGAATGAAGAGATGGCTGAGTTTATCCGTTCATTTGAAGAGCAACAAATACACCTTCAGGTGTTGGTGCTTGACAATGGGAATCAGGAGCTCGTTCTCGAAGATGTAGCAGGGAGGGAAGAAGTCCGACTGACCTTTGAACGTCAACAAGACTATTACGTGTGCGTATTATCTTGCCGTCTTGTGCAACCGAGGCTGACCAATGCTATGCGAAAAGCTCTTTCAGCTTTCCGCGGCAACGCGATCGTCAACCGAATCTACAGTCATTATACGATGATCTATCATTATAAGAATGGTTCCGTTCACCAAATTGTCGAAAGCTCGAGCACAGGGGAGCGCATTGTATTCGAATTCAAGGATACACTTGGCCAACTGGAGCGTGTGTTCCAAAGTCGTTTGATCGAGCGGGAAATCGGATTGTTAAGCAATGCAGTCAATGAATTGCTAGATCTTCGCAACCAAACGAAGGATGCTGAAGAAATTAGCAAAATCGATGAGCGTTTAACCGATCTGACTCGCAAGCTCTTCATCCTTGAAGCTTAATACAAGTAGGAAATCTTGATGAAAGAGGCTGCTTTTGCAGCCTCTTTTTTTTGTTTTCAAAATATTGCATCTATGAATTTTGCAACATTTTGCGTGTTTAAGCAGTTAGTATTAGGGTAAGGCAAGTGAATGGCATCTTAGTATTTTTATACAACAAGGGGATGAATAGGAATGAATCAAACCAAACGATTTAAACAGTTTGCTATCGGAATATCATTTGCGATCGCCTTATCTTTAACAGCGTGCAGCAATAAGGATACAGGAGCAGATCTAGTGCCGCCGCCGGCAACAGAGATGCCGAGCAATCAGCCAGAGACAAGTACACCGGCCTCACCGGACACGAAGCCAAGCGTCCCTCCTTCTGAACAGCCTAATGAGCAACCAGGCGGCAAAGGCGCTGAGGAGCCGTCTAGCGGCTCTGAGGCCGGAGAAACGATCAGCTCAGTCTATGCGCTTGCGAAGGAAGGCAAAGTTCCAGGCTCCGATTATGCTGCCCATATCGCATTATATGATGATATAGAGAAAAAATGGGGCAAGCCTGATACCAACGAATCCGCTGGGAAAGGGATGTATGCTGCCTACAAAGATAAAGGGATTACATTTGGATACAACAAAGGCATGCTTGTTTATGATGTAAGATCTTATTCGAAAAAGCTTCAAGGCATTACATTGAAAGACATAGAGATCGCGCTTGGGTCTGCTGATCAAAAAACGGTTAACGGTACGGATGACATTTATACGTATGAGGTCAATAAACAATATCAGCTTAAATTTATTTTGGCTGAAGCAACCGGCAAGGTGGATCACATCTCGGTATACAGTCCGCAGGACGCAAAAAATAATATGGCGGGATGATCGCACAGCCCATTGCGAGATAAGCTTCAACGTCATACATTGAAAACGGGGCTGGCAATGAAAGGTTATTTCCATCCTTTAGAAAAAAAGTATTGCAATTATCCCGGATAGATGTTATTTTTATTCTCGTTGAAAAGATTGTTGAAGTTAATAATAGGAACCAGGATTCACTCAGGACATTGTTATGTTGCGAGAGATTAATCCCTCGAGAAGTGAATGACGTAGGTCCTAGCGGATGAAATTTTTCAAACATTTTATTCCTAGGAAGGGGGAACCGGAAGATGGAATACTCAACTTTCGGAAGACACGTTGCTGTTGATACTTGGGGTGTAGACTTTGATCTACTGAACAGCGCTGAATTTTTGCAATCACACATGGTAGAGGCTGCAGAGGCTTGTGGTGCTACTGTATTGTCGGTTCAAGCCAAACAATTCGATCCTCAAGGCGCAACTGTGCTCGTGCTGCTGTCGGAGAGTCACCTCTCGATTCATACGTATCCTGAGAGAGGTTTTGCTGCGCTTGATTGTTATACTTGCGGCGAAACTGTAGATCCTCAGCTTGCGATCGACTACATGCTCGCTGTACTGAAGCCAAAAGCGACGTATGCGAAGAAGCTTGTACGCGGTATGGGCGAACTGCAAGTAGAAGAGCCAAAAATGAAACAAACTGAGCTCGTTTAAGAGCTTTAAAACTTATTGCTCATAGCGAAATAACCATGGATGGTATCCATGGTTATTTCTTTGTAGTAAAAGGGAATAATGAGTCTGTACTTTTCAAATATTATTCATAAATGAACATTATCTGAATGTTTTACTATGCTATAATTATCGATAACATCAATGCTTGATCGCTTAAAGAGAAGGAGGCAGGTGACCGCGCATGCACATTATCGCAGTAGGACTGAATTACCGAACGGCTCCCGTAGAAGTAAGAGAACAATTTGCGTTCGCAGAACGGGATTTGCCGGAAGCATTAATACAGCTCATTCAGACACAAAGCATAATGGAATGTGTCATTGTAGCGACCTGCAATCGGACGGAGCTTTATGCAGTTGTAGACAGGCACCATCTATGCGGGCATTACATTCGAAGCTTTATGGAGAAGTGGTTTAAGCTGCCTAGGCAGAACTTCACCAACCATTTATATATGTATGAGGACGAGAAAGCGATTGATCATTTATTCCGTGTAACGAGCGGACTTGATTCCATGGTCATCGGCGAGACTCAAATTTTGGGACAAGTAAAAACAGCTTTTCAGCTCGCGCAGCAGCAGAAGACGACGGGAACTGTTTTTAATATGCTGTTTAAACAGGCAGTTACAATGGCCAAGCGTGCTCATTCCGAAACGTCAATTGGTGAATCTGCAGTTTCTGTGAGCTATGCTGCCGTTGAGCTTGGGAAACGGATTTTCGGACAATTCAACAAAAAAACAGTTATGGTCATTGGTGCGGGTGAAACGGGCGAACTGACTGCCAAGCATCTGTACACGAATGGCGCAGATCGCGTCGTTGTTGTAAATCGCACCTATGAGCGGGCAACACAGCTGGCAGACAAGTTTAACGGAATCGCATGGTCGATGGAAGAAGCAGTGGATAAGCTTCATGAAGCAGACATTATTATCAGCTCCACTGGCTCGAAAGAATATGTGTTAACGCGCAAACAGGTTGCAGAAGCTATGCAGCGTAGAAAAGCGAAGCCGCTCTTTATGATTGATATTGCGGTACCGCGTGATTTGGACCCTTCGATTGCTGCCGTTGATAATGTATTCTTGTATGATATTGATGATTTAGAGGGCATCGTGGAAAGCAATCTCGCGCATAGGCGTCAAGAGGCTGCCAAAATTGAAGCGATGATTACCGAAGAAATTGAAGTGTTCGAGCAGTGGTACAAAACGCTTGGCGTTGTTCCCCTTATTCGTACTTTGCAATCCAAAGCAGCAGGCATTCACGAGGAAACGATGAACAGCTTGACGAATAAATTGCCTGATCTCGGCGAGCATGAGCTTAAAGTCATCCGTAAGCTTACAAAAAGCATCGTTAACCAAATGATGCAGGATCCTATTTTACGAATTAAAGAAATGGCTGGCGAGAAGCGGGCAGACGAAGCGATGGATATGTTCGTTAAGCTGTTTGCACTCGAGGAAGATCTTGCTAAAGCGCGTCAAGCGGAGCTTGAAGCGGCAACAGATACTGTCGCTGCTGCAAAAAAGAAAAATGTTCAACCCCATGCAGCTGCGGCGGTATTAGCACCTATTACAAGGTAGAGGGCTGCTAGGTGGAGGAGCTATGGAGACGCAAAACTTTTTATATGATGCGATACTTTATATTTACGCCCTGAGCCTGCTGTTTTATTTCTCCGACTTCATGAATGCAAGTCGGAGAGCGAAACGGATGGGTACAGGGCTGCTTATTTTTGTTTGGGTATTACAGACTGGTTACCTTGTTACTCGCATCGTATCTCATTTGCAAATGACGGAAGTATCAACCTTTGAATACTGGTTAGGCTTTTCTTGGCTTTTAGTTACCATTTCGCTAGTGATCAGTCGATTTATTAAAATTGATTTCATTGTGTTTTTTGTAAATGTTGTTGGTTTTGCGGTGTTGGCGCTTAACCTGTATAGTGACCCTGGAAATGGCGAGTCGCTTAAAGTTTGGGAAACAACAAGAGAGCTATTATACATTCATATCAGTCTCGTTTTGCTTGCGTATGCTGCATTAACCATAGGCGCTTTGTTCGCCGGCATGTATTTGTTTTTGCATAATCAGCTGAAACGAAAGCGCTGGTCAAACTTTGTGCGCAGATTGCCTAGCCTCGATATGATTGAGCGTTATGGAGATCGAGCAGTCATTGTTGGCGTTCCATTGTTTGCAATGTCGCTTGCGATTGCGGTGACGTCTATACTTGTCGAAAGACGGTTTGCGTTGTTGATTGACTGGAAGGTACTGTCTTCCTTTGGAACCTTGGTCATGTACATTATTTATGTGTACCAGAGAGCGATGCTCAAACGTCCCGGATTGCAATTGGCCCGCTTTTATATTATTTCGTTTGGTTTGCTGCTTCTGAATTTGTTTACTAATTATTTCTCCTCCTTTCATTAACGAGAATTGACTGCTGGAGGCAAAGACGGCAATGAATGGTTTATATCCAATTTTCATGCAGCTTAAAGGCAGACGCTGCGTTATTATCGGCGGCGGAAGCGTGGCGCAGCGAAAGCTGCAAGGGCTGCTGGCTGCTGGAGCGGATGAAATATGGGTCATCAGCCCGTCATTAACTCCTCAAATCGTGTGTTTGGCTTCCGAAGGGAAAATCCGCTGGTTTCAGCGAGAGTACAATGATGGCGATCTTGCTGGTGCATCGTTGGTATTTGCGGCAACAAACGATAAACGTTTAAATGCGGAGATTGCGGCTGCCGCCGATCGGCTTCGTATTTTAGTAAACGCGGTGGATAATGCGGACAAAGGCTCGTTTATTTCACCTTCGATTGTCAGGCGTGGAGATTTGCTGCTGGCGGTTACTGCTTCAGGCGCAAGCCCGGCATTGTCTCAGCAAATAAAGAAAGAGCTTGCAGCGCTTTATGGCCCGGAATACGAAGAAATAACGATAGTATTGCGTCGCTTCCGGGAGAAAGTGTTAAACAGCTTGCATGATGAACAGGAGAGACAATCCGTGCTGAAGCTTGCGGCCGAAGAGGCAGCGTCGCTAAAGCGGATCAATATTGATATGGATGAATGGCTGCAAAGCCTGCTTCATCGGATAGACAGGGGGCTTACATAATGGCAACAACTAACCAAGGACAACGAATTATCGTCGTAGGAACAAGGCAAAGCGCACTTGCGCTTACACAAACGGGTCAAGTGATCGATGAACTGACACGCATAAGTGAGAAGCATGGGTTTGATTATAAGTTTGAAGTGAAAAAAATAGTAACAAAAGGTGATCGCATACTTGATGTTACGCTGTCTAAAGTAGGTGGAAAAGGGCTGTTCGTTAAGGAAATCGAACAAGCACTTGCAGACGGTGTAATTGATTTGGCCGTTCACAGCATGAAGGACATGCCTTATGAGCTTCCGGAAGGGTTAATAAATGGAGCGATTCCAAGGCGCGTCGATCCGAGAGATTGCCTTATCACTCGTGAAGGCGGCGGATTGTCTGAATTGCCTCTAGGAGCGAGAGTGGGAACGAGCAGCCTGCGCAGATCCTGCCAGCTTAAAAACGCGAGACCTGATCTTCAGCTTGAGTCTATAAGGGGCAATATAGATTCCCGTATTCGCAAATTAGAAACCGAAGGTTTCGATGCGGTTGTACTTGCTGCAGCTGGTCTGAAGCGCATGGGATGGGAAGATCGCATATCTGCGAACATTCCTGTTGATGTATGTTTGCCTGCTGTAGGACAAGGCGCACTCGGCATTGAATGCCGGGAGAATGATGAACAAGTTCGAGAGCTGCTTTCCCTTCTTAACGATGATGAAACCGAGGTTACGGTACGAGCTGAGCGAAGCTTCCTTGGTTCACTAAATGGTGGATGCCAGGTGCCGATAGGCGCATATTGCACATTAGGTGATGAGCTCCCGGGCCAAAGCGGGAAACATGAGCTTATCCTGACGGGCATGGTCGGATCGCCGGACGGAGCTACGCTGTTGAAAGAAGTGATGAAGGGAATTGATCCTGAACAGCTTGGCCGTGATGTTGCAGATGCACTCATTGCACGCGGCGCAGACCGTATTTTAGCTGAAATTGGGGGATGACGGGCTTGGACAAGGGGAAGGTATATTTAGTTGGCGCCGGACCGGGAGATCCGAAGCTGATTACGGTGCGCGGACTGCAATGCTTGGAGGAATGTGAGGTTGTCGTTTACGATCGCTTGGCAAGCCCGAGATTACTCCGGTATGTGAAGCCGGGTGCGGAGAGAATCTACGTCGGCAAGCTGCCGGACCGTCATACGATGAAGCAGGAGGAAATCAATCAGCTTCTTGTCGATTTGGCGCTGCAAGGCAAGATCGTTACTCGTCTGAAAGGCGGAGACCCTACGATTTTTGGACGAGTTGGAGAAGAAGCCGAGCTTCTTTATGATAACGGAATCGAGTTCGAAATCGTGCCAGGCATTACCTCGGCAATCGCTGTTCCCGCTTACGCAGGCATTCCAGTCACACATCGTGATATGGCATCATCCTTGTCCATTATTACGGGTCATGAGAGTCCGGATAAGCTTGACCGCTCCATTCATTGGGATAAAGTAACGAATGCTACGGGAACCCTTATTTTTCTAATGGGTGTCGCCAAAATAGGATATATTTCTGATCAGCTCATGAAGCATGGCAAGCCGCCGCAAACGCCAGTTGCACTTATTCGCTGGGGAACGAGAGTTGAACAGCGTACCATTGTTGGCACGCTGGAAACCATTGAGGGGATTGTCAAAGCAGCGAATTTTCAGCCGCCTGCCGTCATTGTGGTAGGCGACGTTGTACTGCAGAGAGAGAAGCTGAAATGGTATGAGAACAAGCCGCTATTTGGCTTGCGTATACTCGTTACACGAGCTAGAGCACAGGCAAGCGAGCTAGTTGAACAGATTGAAACGCTTGGCGGGGAGCCTTGCGAGTTTCCAGTCATTGAAACGATTGAACCAACGGACCCCGTTGTTGTTGCTAACTTGAAGGAACAGTTGGAGCAGGCAGAACAATATGAATGGCTAATGTTTACGAGTGTAAACGGCGTGGAGTACTTTTTTGGATGGCTGCGTAAATTTAATATCGATATTAGGAGATTTTTTGGTGCGAGAATTGCAGCAGTTGGTCCTAAGACAGCTGAGGCGCTTGCAAAGCGCGGCTTAGTGGTTGATG
The DNA here is from genome assembly GCF_052114265.1 of Paenibacillus sp. MCAF9. NCBI lineage: Bacteria > Bacillati > Bacillota > Bacilli > Caryophanales > Paenibacillaceae > Paenibacillus > Paenibacillus sp. MCAF9. The sequence goes on along the minus strand of NZ_JBFREL010000035.1, from coordinate 32,504 downwards.
AGCTCCCTGTGAAGTTCCATGCGGAAGGCTTGCTGGACAAGCTGGCGCCGCAGCTGAAGGCTGGAGAGCGAGTGCTGCTGCCTCGAGGAGATCTTGCACGCGAGGTATTGCCCCGTGAGCTGAAGGCAATGGGACTTGTGCCAACGGAAATCGATGTTTATGAAACGGTCATTGTCGATGAGCAGGATGAGCTTGCCCTCGAATGGATTCGCGAAAAAGAAATTCACATGATTACATTCACTAGTTCATCGACGGTGACCAATTTGCTTGAGGTATTGAGACGCAAGGGCATTTCAGATCCAGTACAACTATTAGCAGACATTCCCATTGCGAGTATTGGCCCGCTTACAACGAAGACTGCACTAGAAGCAGGCTTGAAGGTTGCAATTGAGCCAGAAGATTCAACGCTGGATAGCATGCTTAAAGCGATCGTTGATTATCAGCAAAAACAACTTGCTAAGCTAGTCGAGGAGGAATACTAAGTGATGAGTTTCCCAACAGTAAGAAATCGCAGATTACGCAAAACGTCTGCTCTTCGGAGCATGGTAAGAGAAACCGTGCTGAGTGTAAATGATTTTATATATCCGATCTTCGTTACGCATGGTGTAAATATAAAAGAAGAAATTCCATCTATGCCGGGTGTATACCATCTGTCGATGGATCTTTTGGAGCAGGAGATTCGTGAAGTGGTTGCTTGCGGCATTCAATCGGTGCTGCTGTTCGGCCTTCCGGAATATAAAGATGCTTTAGGGTCTTCGGCTTATGATGCGAACGGTATCGTTCAACAAGCGATAAAAGCAGTGAAGAAGTGGGCGCCGGAGCTTGTTGTTGTCGCTGATACTTGTTTATGCCAATTTACCGACCACGGTCATTGCGGCATCGTACATTTGCATGAGGAAACAGGCGTAGCGGAAGTGGATAATGACTCCTCGCTTGATCTGCTCGTACAAACGGCGGTATCGCAAGCGGAAGCAGGAGCAGACATTATCGCACCTTCCAATATGATGGACGGCTTTGTGCTTGCTATTCGTGAAGGGCTAGATGATGCTGGCTTTAGTGACGTTCCAATTATGTCTTACTCTGTTAAATTTTCTTCGGCTTACTACGGCCCTTTCCGTGATGCCGCACATTCGGCTCCGCAATTCGGCGACCGCAAAACATACCAGATGGATCCAGCTAACGTACGCGAGGCGCTTCGCGAAGCAGAGTCAGATATTGCTGAGGGCGCCGATATGCTAATGGTCAAGCCTGCTCTAGCTTACTTGGATATTTTGAGACTGCTTAAGGATAAATATAATTTACCGGTTGTCGCTTATAACGTAAGCGCAGAATACTCGATGGTGAAAGCCGCTGCAGCTAATGGCTGGATTGATGAGCAATCGATCGTTCTTGAAACCTTGCTAGGCATGAAGCGTGCTGGTGCTGATCTTATTATTACGTACCATGCAAAGGATGCGGCACGTTGGTTGAAGGGAGAGGGGTAAGCAGATGAGTGAACAGTCGAACCTTAGAAATGATGCGCGCTCAGTAGAAGCTTTCGAAAGAGCGAAAAAAGTAATGCCAGGCGGTGTAAACAGCCCGGTTAGAGCATTCAAATCAGTGGGCTTGAACCCTGTCTATATGGAGCGGGGAGAAGGCAGTCGCATTTATGATATCGATGGCAACAGCTATATCGATTATGTAGCATCATGGGGCCCTCTCATTATGGGTCATGCCCATCCTGAAGTTATCGAAGCGATTAAACGTACAGCAGAGAAGGGGACAAGCTTCGGCGCCCCAACAGAGCTTGAAACATTGATGGCTGAGCTTGTTTGCGAGCGAGTACCTTCAGTTGATATCGTTCGCATGGTTAACTCCGGTACGGAAGCGACGATGAGCGCCATTCGGCTTGCTCGCGGTTATACGAAACGAAGCAGGATTTTGAAATTCGAAGGCTCATATCATGGTCATGCGGATAGCTTGCTCATTAAAGCAGGCTCAGGTGTTGCGACGCTTGGCCTGCCTGACAGCCCGGGTGTACCGGAGCATGTAGCTTCGCATACGATTACGGTACCATACAACGATATTGAATCGGTAAAGCTTGCTTTCGAAAAATTTGGTGAGGAAATTGCTTGTGTCATCGTTGAACCGGTAGCTGGCAACATGGGCGTTGTTCCGCCATTGCCTGGTTTCTTGCAAGGATTGCGCGACATTACAACGCAGTACGGTACGGTTCTTATTTTTGACGAGGTAATGACGGGCTTCCGTGTTGGTTATAACTGCGCGCAGGGACTTTACGGTATTACGCCAGACCTTACTTGCTTCGGCAAAGTAATTGGCGGCGGATTGCCAGTCGGTGCATACGGCGGCAAACGGGAGCTTATGGAGATGATTGCACCGAGCGGACCTATCTATCAAGCGGGAACCTTATCAGGCAATCCGCTTGCGATGGCGGCAGGTTATGCAACATTGAATCTGCTAACCCCTGAAGTGTATGAGAATATGGAGCGTCAAGCAGTTAGGCTGCAGCTTGGTTTTGAAGCGAATGCGCGCAAACATGGCATTGCAAATACGATTAACCGTGTTGGATCGATGGTTTGTCCGTTCTTCACGGATACGTTTGTCATCAATTTCGAAACGGCAAAAACATCCGATCTAGAGCGCTTTAAGGCTTATTTTGCGGCGATGCTTGATTTGGGTGTAAGCATTGCTCCTTCACAATTTGAAGGCATGTTTGTTTCCGGGGTTCATTCGAATGAGGACATAGATGCGACAATCGAAGCGCATGATATTGCGTTTAGCCGCTTGTAATATCGCTGTATTTTGAAATGAAGGCAAGAGGCTCGTAAGGAAGCGAAGTTGTTTTTGCTTCGTTTACGATTGGGAGGAACGTTATATGATTGATGGTCAGATGAAGAGGAATGGACAATGGCTGGAGCTAGACTGGCTTGCTCTTGGCGCTGCGTCCTCTGATACCATTAATCCTGAATCGGAAAAGGATCCGGCGGCAACGCCGGAGCTTGCGCAGCCGCGGGCTGGCAGTCATCCGCACCTTGTGCGTCAGTGGCTGCTGGCCCGTTCCTTTTTTCCGCAGAAGTGGATTAATCGGTTGTTTTCAATTGGAGGCATTCAGTGGAACGGGGAGCAGCTGCAGCTGCTTGCTTTCCCGCCAGTAGATCCGCGCAGTGATGCTTCATATCGTCACCTGCGCAGGGATACTAAACTAAAAATGCCAGATGTGTTGTATGAAGACGATTTCTGCGTTGTATTTGACAAGCCTGCTGGCATGGCAGTGCATGGGTCATCTCCCGGTCAAAGCGGAACGCTGGATGAGGCGGCGGCATGGCATCTTTTGAGCCAAGGCGATCCGCTGAATATACGTCATATCCACAGGCTGGATGATGATACGTCTGGTCCCGTTTTATATGCAAAAAATGATTTGGCCCAGTGGAAGCTTGATGAGGCGATGAGAGCGAAAGCGATAGACAGACAATATATGGCTGTCGTTCAAGGCCGAATGTCAAAGCTTTCGGGTACAATCAATATGCCAATAGGGAAGGATCGACATCACCCGGCAAGGCGCAGAGTTTCAGAAAACGGCGATCTAGCAATTAGCCATTACGAGGTTGTGGCAGCAAATTCTCGATCGTCACTAATACGTGTAAAGCTTGAGACGGGACGAACGCATCAAATTCGGGTTCACTTAAGTCATATTGGACATCCGCTGCTTGGAGACGGTCTGTATGGAGGCAGCACAGCACAGTTGAAGCATCAAGCGCTGCATGGGGAAAAGCTTGTTTTTCCTCATCCTCTGACCGACTCGCTAATAGAAGCAGCCTCGCCTTGGCCTGATTGGCTGATGCAGCTTTCAGAAGAGATGGAGTTCCGTTCAAAATGATAGTCATGCTCCTGCCCAACCTACCATATAGATAAGTAGTGAATGTAACGTTAGACCAAGCATTCAGTATGAGAGGGGAGGATTTAGGCGTGTCGGATCAAACGAACGGATTACGTTTTGATGTGTATGAGCGCGTCCACTTGCCCGATGATGTTGCGGCAATTGACGAGTTGGAGGAAATTGAGCTTGTTCCTCGTATTCAAGTTATCGATCAAGGGGACCATGCCGTGCTTAGAGGGCAGCTTCTGCTTAGCGGGGTATATAGGAGTCAAACTGATTCCGAAAACTCCCTGACGCTGGAGCACTGGATACCGGTCGAAATAACGCTGCCAATGAACCGCATATCACGGCTGGATGATATTTCGATTGAAATTGACAATTTTGACGTCGATCTTTTGTCTGCTCGCACATTGAACATTACGGGTGTTCTTTCTTTGCGCGGTATTTCTGCTCAGCCTATTCAGGAGCCGGAGGACATTTGGCGAGAAGAACCTTTTACTGTCATTCATCAACGGGAAGTTTATGATGAACGAGCCGTGGAAGCTTTTAATGGTCAAAATACCGCTAATGAACAATCGTACATAGCGGAAGAACTTGAGCTTGCTGCGCAAGAGGAGATTTCAAACGAGCAAAAAGCCGATGCATCGGATGAGCCTGAGGAAGCAACCGTAACCATCTCTTCCTCATCTTCAGGCGGAGGCTGGTCATCTTCGCAGTTATTCGCATCTCCTGCTCCGCAGGAAGAGGATGTGGAGAGCCAAGAAGATGAGAGAGAAATTCCACTATCTTCTCAGCAAACAAGCAACGAGGGCTGGTTAGCAACATCCTCGCCGTTTGCAAATGATTCCGCAGTGATTCCACCAGTTGAAGCAGCAAGCGAGCAAGTACTGGCGGAGGAACGTGAAGAGCCGGTACAAATCGATGTTCCAATAACTCCAATAGCTCCAATAGCTCCAGTAGCAGAGGCTTTCCCGCAGCAGAGTCCTGTTCCAGAGCAGGAAAAGCAGGAGCCGCGTATCGCAATTACAAACAAGCAGCCGCAAGAGGGTTCTGGTTTGGCAGGAGATGTCGGCATTCTCACGCTGCTTCAGACAAGTCGGCGTGAACAAGCAGCACGTCAGGCGGCAGAACAGGTAGTCGCTCAGCAGCGGGCAGATGAGGAAGCTAGAGTACAGGCTTCCGGCGATGAGATTGAGTGGAAAAACTTATTTCTGGGCAAACGCTCGGAAGATAAGGAATTTAAGAAAATTCGGATGTGTATTGTGCAGCGGGACGAGACGCTTGATGTCATCGCTACACGCTATAGCATGAATCCGAGAGAAATTGTAATGTATAACCGTTTGGACGACTCAAGTGTGTCGGAAGGACAGCTGTTATACATTCCATAGAGGCTTCTGTAACGAAAATGCCCTTATTGCTCATTAATTTGAGCGATAGGGGCATTTCTTGCTTCTGCCGAGGTTGACTCAAGTGAGCAACAAAGGTATGATAAAAGTATATATGTGTTATAACGACATTGATGGGGAATAGTAGGCAGCAAAGCCTTCAGAGAGTGGAACCGTTACGCTGAGAGGTTCTGCAGGAAGTGACTGCTACGAGTCGCCCCGGAGTTGCCTGAGCCAAGTAGGAGCAACCTGTGCTCTACCGAAGTCAGGCCGGCCGCAGCCGTTATCTGTTTGAGTGCCATGCGGATACATTTCGCGTGGAACAAAGGTGGTACCACGGAAGCTTAACCTTTCGTCCTTTATGATAAGGGCGGCAGGTTTTTTTTGTTTTTGTAGATCGATTTATGGAGGATGGACGAATGTCAGAAAATCAAACGACAACTGCAATGCCGACAACTTATGATCCTAAGGCAGCTGAGCAGAAATGGTACGATTACTGGATGCAGGGAAAATTTTTCGAGGCAGGCAAACGACCGGATGCACAGACGTATACGATTGTTATTCCGCCTCCTAACGTTACCGGAATGCTGCATATCGGGCATGCGTTAGATTTTACCCTACAAGATATTTTAATTAGAACGAAGCGTATGCAAGGATTCGACACGCTATGGGTGCCAGGAACTGACCATGCGGGCATCGCGACGCAAACAAGAGTTGAGCAGAAGCTGCGTGAGCAAGGAATTTCGCGCTACGACCTAGGTCGTGAAGCATTCCTAGAGAAAGTATGGGAGTGGAAGGATGAGTACGCAAGTACGATTCGCGATCAATGGTCGAAGATGGGACTTTCCCTCGATTATTCGAGAGAGCGGTTCACTTTGGATGAAGGCCTCTCCAAGGCTGTACGCGAGGTTTTTGTTAAGCTCTATGATAAGGGCTTGATCTATCGCGGCAAAAAAATCATCAACTGGGACCCTGCTGCCCGCACAGCTCTTTCAGATATTGAGGTAGAGCACAAGGAAATCAATGGTCATTTGTATCACTTGAAATATCCTCTTAAGGACGGTTCAGGCTTTATAACGGTTGCAACGACACGTCCAGAAACGATGCTCGGCGATACAGCTGTAGCGGTTCATCCAGAGGATGATCGTTACAAGCACTTGATTGGGCAAATGATCGTGCTTCCAGTCGTTGGGCGCGAAATTCCGATTATTGCAGATGAGTACGTCGATAAGGAATTTGGTTCAGGTGCCGTAAAAATTACGCCTGCACATGATCCAAATGACTTTGAAGTTGGCGAGCGCCACAGTCTGCCGCAAATCATTGTGATGGATGAGACAGGTACAATGAACGCTGAAGCTGGTCCTTATCAAGGTCTCGACCGTGCGGATTGCCGCAAGCAGCTCGTTAAGGATTTGCAGGAGCAAGGCGTATGCGTGGAAATCGAAGATCATGTGCATCAAGTTGGTCACAGTGAGCGCAGCGGCGCCGTTGTTGAGCCCTATTTGTCTACACAATGGTTCGTTGCTATGAAACCTCTAGCTGAGGCTGCAATCGCAGCTCAAAAGGCTGGCAAAGGTGTCAACTTCGTACCTGAGAGATTCGAGAAAATATATTTGCACTGGATCGAGAACGTACGCGATTGGTGTATTTCTAGGCAGCTATGGTGGGGTCACCGCATACCGGCTTGGTATGATGAGACGACAGGTGAAACACATGTATCCCGTGAGAATATGGAAGGCGATCACCTTACTCAAGATAATGACGTGCTTGATACGTGGTTCAGCTCCGCATTATGGCCGTTCTCAACACTAGGCTGGCCGGATGAAACGAATGACCTGAAACGTTATTACCCAACGGATGTACTCGTAACGGGTTATGACATCATTTATTTCTGGGTATCCCGAATGATCTTCACAGCTCTTGAGTTTACAGAGCAATCTCCGTTCAAGGATGTGCTGATGCACGGACTTGTTCGTGACTCCGAAGGACAAAAGATGTCCAAGTCGAAGGGCAATGGTGTCGATCCGCTTGAGGTTATCGAGAAATATGGTGCAGATGCTATGCGTTATATGATCTCGACAAGCAGCACGCCGGGGCAGGATTTGCGTTTCCGCTGGGAGAAGGTTGAGCAATCGCGCAACTTTGCGAACAAAATTTGGAATGCATCACGCTTCGCGCTGATGAATCTTGAAGGGGTTGAAGCAGCTGATATTGATATCACTGTTAATCTCGGAACAGCGGATCGCTGGATTTTGCATCGCCTGAATGAAACGGTTCGTGATGTAACTCGATTAATTGACAGCTATGAGTTCGGTGAAACTGGACGTCTATTGTATAATTTCATTTGGGACGATCTTTGCGACTGGTACATTGAATTCGCTAAGCTTAGCCTTTACAGCACGGATGAAGCAGCTAAAAAAGCTACGCAATCGGTACTTGCTTATGTGCTAGACCGTACGCAGCGTCTTATTCACCCGTTCATGCCATATATCAGCGAAGAGATTTGGCAGCATCTGCCTCATGTTGGCGATACGATCACTTTGGCAGAATGGCCGGTTTATGATACTGCGCTTGAAGCGCCGGACGCTGTGAAAGAGATGGAGCTTCTGATGGAGATGATCCGTTCAGTTCGTAATATCCGAGCAGAAGTAAATGTTCCGATGAGCAAAAAGATTGAAATGCTAATTAAGCCTGCTAGCGAGGCTGAAGCTGCTATTATGTCCCGCAACGAAGAATTTATTAAACGTTTCTGCGGTACGTCAAGTTTGGAGACTGGCCTCCACATTAGTGCGCCGGACAAAGCAATGACTGCGATTTTAACTGGTGCTGAGATTTATTTGCCGCTTGCCGGCTTAATCGATATTGCTCAGGAGATTGCTCGTTTAGAGAAGGAACATCAGCATTTGAATACCGAGGTAGAGCGGATTGAGAAGAAGCTCAGCAATGAAGGCTTTGTGGCAAAAGCGCCAGCTAAGGTTATCGATGAAGAACGCGCCAAAATGAACGATTATGCAGACAAACGCGACAAGGTACTAGCTAGAATTGCGGAATTGCGCGGATAACGCTGCAAAACGGAAGAAGGACGATTAGTATGACAGATCAACAAATAGAGCAGCGGCCTGCAGGGCCGCTGCAATCCTACCGGGAAGCGGTAGATTGGATTACTGGGCTAATTCCATTCGGTATTCGTCCAGGTCTTGATCGGATCGAGCAATTGATGGAACGGCTGGATAACCCGCATCGCAGATTAAAGTTTATCCACATTGCCGGGACAAATGGGAAAGGGTCTACTTGTGCCTATTTGACGAGCGTTTTGCTGCGCGGCGGATATGATGTAGGCACATTTACATCGCCATATATAACGAAGTTTACGAATCGTTTTCAATATAACGGGATCGATATCGAAGAAGAGACGCTGCTTAGACTTGCCAATGAGCTAAAACCTCATGTTGATGAGCTTGCTCAGACAGAACTTGGCTCGCCTACGATGTTTGAAGTATCAACAGCGCTGGCTATTCTTTTTTATGCGAAGGTCACTTACCCCGATTATGTCGTGTGGGAGACAGGACTTGGCGGCAGGCTTGATGTGACGAATATCGTTCAACCGGTTGTTTCCGTCATTACGAATATTGGCCATGACCATATGGATAAACTCGGTGATACGATTGCTGCAGTTGCGAGCGAAAAAGCTGGCATTATTAAAGCAGGAATACCGGTCATTAGTGCGGTTACTCAGCCAGAGGCAATTGAGGTTATTAAGCAAGCAGCTGAAGGCAAAAAAAGCACGCTTTATTTGTTAGGCGAACAGTTCCATGAAACGGCAATCTCGGTTCGCGAGAATGAGCAAACTTTCCGCTTCGACAATTTATTCCGCAGCATCGAGCCTTTGACAATCACGCTTAATGGTGCCCATCAACGGACGAATGCAGCGGTTGCCGTCATGACGCTTGAGATACTTCGCCAATATAATGCACTGGTCATCGAAGATGATGTACTGGCGGAAGGACTTCAAAAGGCAGCGTGGCCGGGACGACTTGAGATGGTTTCTGATCAGCCTCGTATTTTGGTCGATGGCGCACATAATCCAGAAGGTGCAGAGTCACTCGTGGACGCTTTGAAAAATACTTACAAATATGATCGGTTACATCTTATGATGGGTATGCTGGAGAATAAGAATCATCAGGATGTTCTTAAGCATATACTACCAATAGTGGATACGCTTATTGTGACCGAGCCTGACTATCGAATGAAAAAAGATGCCTCTGCTTTGGCTGATTTGGTACGTGAAATGCGTCAGCAACAGCCAGATCAGTACGCTTTCGAGCTTGTAGTGGAATCAAACTGGCAAGCAGCATTACAAAAACTACAACAGTTAACCGGGGAAACAGACCTTGGAGTCGTGACAGGCACGCTATATTTAATTGCTGACGTTCGCTCCCGCATTTTGTATGACTCGGATTCTGAAAAAGGTTGGTGAACCGTCTTTGAATACGGCAGAACACGTTCATTTCATCGGAATCGGCGGTTACGGAATGAGTGCCATTGCCCGCGTTATGCTGGAAATGGGCTATAAGGTGACCGGGTCCGATGTCGCACGTCAAGAATTAACAGAGAAGCTTGCAGCAAATGGTGCCAGCATTTATATCGGTCATCAGCCCGAGCATGTGAATGGAGCGGATTTGGTCGTATACTCTACGGCACTTTCCAAAGATAATGTTGAACGGAAAGCAGCTGAAGAGCTCAACATCCCAGTTTTGCATCGGTCGCAAATGCTGGCTAGATTGATGAACGCAGGCAAAGGAATCGCAGTAGCCGGCGCACATGGCAAGACGACGACCTCTTCAATGATCGCGCTTGTTATGGAATCTTGCGGTGCGGATCCAACCTATATTATCGGTGGCGAAATCGTTAATGTAGGTACAAACGCAAAAGCGGGCAAAGGTGAATACGTCGTAGCGGAAGCGGACGAGAGTGATGGTTCATTCCTTCATTATCACCCTACGCTTGCTATCGTGACGAATATTGAGCCGGATCATCTTGAAAATTATGATGGCGATTTCGGCAAGCTGAAGGCTGCTTATGTGCAGTTTTTGCAGCAGGTGAAAGCGGACGGCAAGGCGATTGTATGCGCAGATGACGAGACGGTTAACGAATTGATACCGCAAGTATATCAAGGCAATATGAATTCATCGCAGCTAGTGACTTATGGCATTGACGGCGATGCAGACTATAAAGCTCAAAATGTTGTACTCGGAGACCGGAAGGTAACCTTTACAATGACGCATAAAGGGGCATTGCTTGGAGATGTGGAGCTGTCCGTTCCAGGTCTTCATAATGTGTACAATGCAATGGCTACTGTTATTACTTGTCTCGAAGCAGGCTTGTCCTTTGACAAAATTGCTGTTGCGATTCAATCATTTAGAGGCGCGAAACGCCGCTTCCAGGTGCTTGGGGAAGTTAATGACATATTGGTCATTGATGACTATGCGCATCATCCAACGGAGATCAGAGCGACAATCAGCGCTGCAAAAGCAACAGGTAAGCGTATTATTGCTGTGTTTCAACCACAGCGTTATACGCGGACGTTTTTCTTATTCGAGCAATTCAGCCGCGCATTCCCAGAGGCCGATGAGGTAATCATTACCGACATCTACTCGCCGGCAGGCGAACTGCAAATCGAAGGAGTAACATCCCGCAAGCTGGTGGAGCTGATCAAAAGCAACAGCAACGCGAACTCCGAGTATATTCCAACCAAAGAAGAAGTGATCGCATACTTGACTGAGCGGGTCGCACCAGGCGATCTTGTTATCACCATGGGAGCAGGCGACATTTGGAAGGTAGCGGATTCGTTAGCGAAATCGTTAAAATCAAACCAATAAGCAGCTAATGCCCGGGATTCCATATCAGAATCACCGGGCATTTTGTATAAGCACGGGACTTTTCGTATGAAAGGCTCTAAATAAGCCTACATAAAATTAATTTCAATACTCGATGTAGGTAAATCCCACTAGCCCAACTCACAGTCCCCCAATTCAATGGCTTGTACTCACTACCTAATAAACCTCTCACTCTATACCTCACTTACTCACTCACTGATCTAATCAACCCACTTAAACTAGCACTAGCTCAATATCCTCATAATTCAACAACCCAATAACCTATGCTTTAAAAAGCCTCCACAGCCTCCCAGCGGGACGGAGTGCACTAAACCTCATAATCTACAATCAAAATTTACGGACCCTTAATAATCCGCGTACGGGTCTCAGAATACGCATCAAGATTTTATGAAACGCCGAGCATGTCAAAGCGGGACAGGCTTTTGTTAGTCCAATTGCGAGTCTTAGTGGATGCAGCAAGGTATGAAGAAACTTCCAGCGGGTCCCAGAGGGACAAAGCGCTCCTACGCCGCATGAATAGATGGACGTCTGTTGTGGTTATACGTTAGTTGAGTTGCGGGTGTCCAGAGGGTGCAACCCTTGGGGCCCTCCCTTGGAAGGGAGGGTTTGGGTGGGTTCGAAAATCATTTAATCTTTAATTTTGAAATGGTAATCTCTTTAATTTAAAACCTTTGAAGGTTTTGGTAGACAACCCTCTAAGGGCATGGGTCTAAATCTCTCAAATGTCTCATAGATTAATACTAGATGAAAGGGACAAGGAGTGGATCAAATGACTCAGAAAAACCGTATTACTTATCGTTTTGACCGTAATGGCAATGGACAGTCCGTTAACGAAGAAAGCCGCAGCAATGACAATCAACAAGAGGCTCTCGATCATAAAGCAGCATCACCCAACAACTCTAATAACAATGCGAATAAAATGATTTCCAAGAAAGTTGTTCCTCTATACCCATCTACAGATAAGCATTCCGTCAGCGAAGTGAGTCCATGGAACAGTCCGTTCCAAGAGGATATTGGCGCATTGGAGCAGCTTATTAGAGATGCTGATTCGAAGCCAGTATCCGCTCCAAAGCAGGCTCAGCCCAATCCTCCAAAAGAGAAGAAAAAAACGATAAAACCAACTTTTATGGATGATCCCTATGAGCAGCCTGAGGATCAACAGACATATGCGGAAAGGTATTCAGATAGGGAATACATGCAGGAGCCGATTCAAGCGTATGAGGAAGAGTTCGTAGAAGACGAAATCAGTATAAAAAGAGTGAACTATGCACGAATGAAACGTAAGGCGGGAGCGCCATCATGGTTTAATGTGTTTTTGTCAGTGACAGCTGCGCTAGCTACTGGAGCGCTGTTTGGTTATTTATTGTTGTCATTGTTTACGGGGGCAAGCATTTGGCCTGGAGGAGGAACTGGCAATAAGCCTGAATCAGTACCCGTAATTGGTGATTCTGTCCAAGGAGGAACAGGGAAAGAACCGGTTGCAGGTGTTGGTGAGGAAAGCAAGGAAGCGGGAGTTGAAAATAAAAATGACCCTGCAGCAAAACCAGATTCAAATACTGCGATGGCTGCACTTAAGGGGCTGGATCGTTCTTATTATTTGCTGCAATTTGGCGTGTTTAGCAATACAGAGGGCAGGGATGCCGCAATGGCGCAATTGGCCGAGAAAGGGCTTGCTGGCGCTGCTATGACAAGTGCTGCTGATTATCGCGTATATGTTGGCATGGGTACAGATCGAAAAGGAGCTCAGGTTATTCGGAATATGATGCCGGAAATCGATCTTTATATCAAAGAAGTAAATATAGTAAATCCAGGAAAAATACCGTTTAAAGGCGATCAAAAAGCAGCACAATCTTTCTTCAATCAAACGGCTGTAGTCGTCCAAATGTTGGATGAATTAACATTAGCCCAATTGGAACAGCCGACCTTATCGCCGCTTGGCGATGCTGCAGCAAATTCGTGGAAAGCCGAGCATCAAAAATGGACAGAAAACGCAGAAACGCTGCGAATAGGTATAGTAGATGCGGAAGGTAAGGCATATTTGGATAAAATCAATCAAGCGATGAATGCGGCAGCAAAGACGATGGCAGAGTACGATAAAAAGCCTTCTCAAGCACAATTGTGGAAGACACAAGCGGAAGTTATGGAAGTGATCATTACGCAAAAAGAATGGTTTGAGAAGATCAGCGCATTGTAAACGAATAGGTTCATGCGTATAATAGTCTTAGGTGTCATTTCATGGCGAGAGGCGTTGAAAGATGAAGAAAAACGGCTGGATTCTTCTCATTTTTATCATATTTGGATTGTTGGCTGGTGCTCTAGTAGCGCGATGGCTGACTCCAGTTCCAGGCATCTCTTTTTTAACGAAACCAATCGAAACATCATGGTCACCTGCTGTCGATCTATATGTGCTCAGTTTCAACCTAACGCTTCATCTGCAATTCAGCTTGTTTAGCTTGATTGGAGCCGTAATTGCAATATGGTTATACCGCAAAATGTAGAGCAGCAGACATTGACGCATGAAGGAAAGCATGAAGGAGCGCAGCATTCAATTTATGGAATATAAAAAATTACGCAACGAAGCGATTAGCCAGCTCGTACTGGCCTCTTCGTCACCGCGCCGGAAGGAACTGGTCGCATCGCTGGACCTTTCTTTGCCGGTTTATATTTTGTCTACTGATACGGATGAAACGATTGAAGCAGGCTGGTCGCCATCGGAAGTTGTAGAGCAGCTCAGCCTGCGCAAAGCAAAAGCAGCTATACCCCTGCTGCAACAAAAGCAGGAGGTACCAACGTCTTTAATTATTGGTGCGGACACCATTGTCGTGCTTGACGGAGATGTGCTTGGAAAGCCTGCTGACGACGAAGAGGCAAAGTCTATGCTTAGACGCCTTCAAGGCCGCTCCCATGAAGTGTATTCAGGAGTTGCTTGTGTTCTCTCTGCAAGCGGGGAAGCATTGGTTGCCCATCGCAAAACGAAGGTAATGATGAAGCCGCTTAGCGAGGATCAAATTGCTAGGTACGTTGCTACCGGCGAGCCGAGGGACAAGGCGGGCTCTTATGGCATACAAGGACTTGGAGCGACGATTGTAGAGCAAATTGACGGCTGTTATTTTAATGTCGTTGGCTTGCCGTTATCGCTTCTCTCAGACATGCTCGCTTCCTATGACATTGCTGTTTTTTAAAAGGCAACTTAATTGATTTCAATCGGATTTTTTTTCATGAATGTGGCAGGATATGAATAATTCATTTTTTCGAAGAGGCGGGATTGGGACATGTTGCCGCAACCTATGATTTTGCGTGAAGTCCCCCATGAAGAACGTCCAAGAGAGCGCATGATGAAATATGGGGCAGAAGCACTTAGCCATACCGAATTGTTAGCCATACTGCTGCGCACAGGTACGAAGCGGCAATCCGCCGTACATTTGGCAGGAACGGTTCTTAAGCAATGCGGCAGCCTGCGTAATTTAATGGATATGAGCATGGAACAATTAACAGCCATTCGAGGAATTGGACCAGCAAAGGCGATTCAGCTTCGTGCTGGCATTGAACTGGGAAGAAGAATTTCCCGGAGTCAGCTTGGTGAGACGGTTATTGTGCGCAAGCCGCAGGATGCTGCGGAATATGTGATGGAAGAGCTCCGCTATTTGAAGAAGGAGCACTTCGTATGTTTGTTTTTAAACACAAAAAACCATATTATTGCCCGCGAAACCTTATCTGTCGGTACGCTTAATGCATCGCTAGTACATCCTCGAGAAGTATTTCGTGCAGCTATTTCACGTAACAGCGCATCTATCATTTGTGTTCATAATCACCCAAGCGGCGATCCTACGCCAAGCCCGGAAGACATTGCGTTAACGGGACGTCTAGCGGAAGCTGGACAGCTAGTCGGAATAGAAGTTCTTGACCATTTGGTAATCGGTGACGGAAGATTCGTAAGTTTGAAGGAACAAGGTCATATGTAATATAATAAAGTGATGTGGCAATTAGAAGGGAGCAAGAACATGTTTGGTGGTTTTTCGAAAGATTTGGGTATTGATTTAGGAACAGCGAATACGTTGGTATTCGTCAAGGGAAAAGGAATTGTGGTAAGGGAGCCTTCCGTGGTGGCCCTTCGTACAGATACAAAAACAATTGAAGCAGTAGGCGAGCAAGCCAAAAAAATGATCGGTAGAACGCCTGGCAACATTCGTGCTGTTCGTCCGATGAAAGATGGCGTTATCGCTGATTTTGAAACAACTGCTACGATGATTAAATATTTTATTCGCCAAGCCCAGAAGCAGCGTTCTTTATTTCCTCGTCATCCAAACGTTATGGTTTGTGTGCCGTCAGGCATTACAGCGGTTGAGAAACGCGCAGTTGAGGATGCGACTAAGCAAGCTGGAGCTCGTGAGGCCTATACGATTGAAGAACCATTCGCAGCAGCGATTGGCGCTGATTTGCCTGTATGGGAGCCGACAGGCAGCATGGTAGTTGATATTGGCGGAGGTACAACAGAGGTTGCTGTTATTTCATTAGGCGGAATCGTTACGGCGAGATCCATTCGTGTAGCTGGCGACGAGATGGATGAAGCGGTTATTCAATATATTAAAAGACAATACAATCTCATGATCGGGGAACGTACATCCGAGCAGCTGAAGATGGAAATTGGTTCAGCGCTTCCACTGGATCGTCCGGAAACGATTGAAATTCGTGGACGCGATCTCGTATCGGGATTGCCTAAGACACTAGCGATTACATCCGATGAGATTACAGAAGCATTAGCAGATACCGTTAATGCCATTGTTGACGCGGTGAAAGTAACGCTGGAGAAATGCCCGCCGGAGTTGTCTGCGGACATTATGGACCGGGGTATCGTCCTCACAGGCGGCGGCGCCTTGCTGCGCAACCTGGACAAGCTGCTTCAAAGAGAGACAGGCATGCCGGTTATTGTTGCCGACAATCCGCTTGATTGTGTTGCGATCGGTACTGGCCGCTCGCTCGATAATATTCATTTATTTAAAGCAAGAAGCTCATCTCGTTCGAGACGCTAAGTTAGGTCCGATGGGGAAACGGATATGAAATGGGCAGGTGGTCGAGCTGTTTAAGCTAATGAGAAATAAGCGAATGTTTATGCTTATGATCGGGTTTATTTTATTCATAGCGGTCATCGGCTTCTCGCTAAGCGACCGCAAGGAATTATCGTGGCCGGAGAAATTTTTGAAGGATTCGGCAGCATACGTGCAGCAATGGTTCTACAAGCCCGCTGGTTATATAGCGGGCTTCTTCGAGGATATTAGTAATTTACGTACGATTTATGAAGAAAATGAGCAGCTGCGCCTTACAGCTGCAGCTTATTCTCGTGACAAGATTAATTACAATTTCGTAGAAAAAGAGAATGAACGTTTAAAGGCAGAACTCTCGTTCACACAGCGTCAGAAAGAGATGTACAATTATAATTATTTGATCGCACAGGTTATATCGATCAGCAACGATGCGAATAACCGCACGATGACGATTAACTTAGGCTCCAATAATGGTATAAAACCAAATATGGCTGTGACGACCATTGACGGTTTAATCGGTATTGTCAGCTCGGTAACTTCTTTTACAGCAGCGGTTACGCCGATTACAGAGCTTAATGAAGCATCTCCAACCTTCAACTTAATATCGGCTACTGTCATGGGACGCGAAAATGACTCATTTGGTATTTTAAGCAGCTACAACAAGGAAACATCCAGAGTTATTATGACGAAAATTGCAGAAGACGATAAAATGGATATTCAAGATACAGTTATTACATCTGGCCTAGGCGGAATTTATCCAAGAGGACTCGTTGTCGGAACGGTTGAAAACAAGCAGCTTGGCGACTTCGGCCTTACATACACGGCATCGGTCAAGCTATCAGCAAGTTTTGATCATCTGACTGAGGTATTCGTTGTTCAGGTCCCTGAAATGGAGGAAGCCGAGAAATGAGCTTGAACCGAATCATCCTGCTCATGTTGCTCTTGTTTGTTGTCGAGGGAGCAGTGATGCCGTGGATTATTCCAGCCGGCTTCGGTCAACGGATCATTCCTCACTTTGTATTTGTAATGGTCATCTTCTCAGGCCTATATAGCAGAAGGCATCTTGCACTCATGCTTGGTATAAGCTTCGGATTGCTTCAGGATATTGTATACTTTGGTCATCTGCTTGGAATTAATGCTTTTATTATGGGTTTAATGGGTTACTTTACTGGCGTATTGCTGGAGCATCGCCGTTCAACGCTTATGATGGCGATTTCTGTTGTGGGTTTTGCCTGCATCCTATATGACAGCGCCATATATTTCATTTACAAAGCATTTCGAATTACGAATGAAAGTTATGCATGGGCTCTTATCGATCATATCCTTCCTAGTTTATTTTTACAGCTGGCGTTTGCACTCTTGTGTTATGTACCGGCGCGAAAATGGTTTGAAGGGCAGACATTGGTCAAAGCAGAGAAGGATGAGGAATAAAATATTGCTGCAGGCAGGATTTTGCCCAGCTTAGCAAGAATCCATTAGGTTGGGGAGGGACGAACGTGACCGATAAGCAGCATATTATTATTAAGGGTGTAAAAGAAGGTCTCGTGTTCCTTCTCGACGATAAATGTGAATTTGCGACGCTTCTAGATGAATTGCAATACAAGCTGGAGAAGACGCATCAGCAGTTGCTCACAGGTCCCCTTGTTCACGTTCAGGTGAAGCTTGGATCCAGGCAGATTTCTGATGATGATAAAGATCGCATCAAAAACGTGATACGTTCACAAGGAAACCTAATGGTTCAATCTGTTGAGTCTGAAGCGCCTAAGATCGATCCTCAGCTCGGACAGCAACCTAATCTGCAAGTGCTCACGTCTATTATACGCTCAGGCCAAACTTATGAGCATGATGGGGATTTACTTTTAATCGGCGATTTGAATCCGGGCGGTACTTTAATGTGTACAGGTGACATCTATGTGCTGGGTGCATTGCGCGGAACCGCGCATGCTGGGATTGGCGGGAGGACGGACGTGATTATAGCGACTTCACTCATGCGGCCAACTCAGCTCCGCATTGCGGATGTAATCAGCAGGCCGCCAGAGGAATGGATGACCGGCGATGCCTCTATGGAGTTCGCCTTCTTAAGCGAAGGTAGAATGCAAATTGATAAGCTAGCGCAATTATTCCGCATACGGCATAATCCTATAATGTTTAAAGGAGTGTAGAATATGGGAGAAGCGATTGTTGTAACATCAGGAAAAGGCGGCGTCGGCAAGACGACCACTTCGGCGAACCTGGGTACCGCGCTAGCTTTACTTGGTAAGAAGGTTTGCATGGTTGATACAGATATTGGACTTCGCAATCTGGATGTGGTTATGGGACTTGAGAACCGAATCATTTATGATTTGGTTGATGTTGCCGAGGGCCGCTGCCGCTTGAATCAGGCGCTCGTAAAGGACAAGCGCTTTGAAGAGCTGTACATGCTTCCTGCCGCACAGACGAAGGATAAGGATTCTGTTACGCCTGAACAAGTTCGAAATATGATTTTAGAGCTCAAGAAAGAGCATGACTATGTTATTATTGATTGCCCAGCGGGGATTGAACATGGCTTTCGAAACGCAATTGCAGGTGCCGATCGGGCTATCGTGATTACTACACCTGAGAACGCTGCGGTGCGGGATGCCGATCGTGTAATCGGACTGCTGGAGCAGGAGAAAATACCGAGTAAGCTGATCATTAACCGGATTCGTCAAAATATGATGAAAACCGGTGAAATGTTGGATATCGATGAAATTTGTCAAGTGCTGGCAGTCGATTTGATCGGAATCGTACCTGATGATGAGAAAGTTATTTCTGCTGCAAACAGCGGAGAGCCGACAGTTATGAATCCGGCTTCACGTGCCGCAATCGCCTACCGGAACATCGCACGCCGCATACTTGGCGACATGGTTCCTCTCATGCTGCTTGATGAGAAGGCGGGAGCGTTCAAACGTTTCCGTAAGTTCCTCGGAATAGGATGATTACGACTTGCTTAACAAATTAAAAAAGCTGGATTGGGGAATTTTGATAATCTTAGTTTTCCTTATGATTATCAGTATCGTACTTGTCTATAGTGCAACTGCAAATAATCCAAAGTACGCCGGTCATGAGATCAAACAGCTGAAGTTTTACGGCTTAGGCTTTTTTGTAGCTATCGCAGCCACCTTATTTGATTATCGTATCGTTCTCAAGAGCTGGCATGTCCTTTATGGCATAGGGGTTACATTGTTGATTCTTGTTTATTTCTTTGGAGCGGTAATCAATGGGGCTAGAGGATGGTTTCAGTTTGGAGCCTTATCGTTTCAGCCTGCGGAAATGGTCAAAATTATACTCATTATCGGTATCGCTTATATTATGGGACGACGGCAAGGCGATCGGCTGACGTTCACACAAGATTTGCTTCCGATTGCAGCATTTGCTTTATTGCCGTTTATGCTCGTAATGATTCAGCCGGATCTCGGCAATGCGATCATATACGTAGTCATCGTGTTAGGGATGTTATGGATTGGGAATGTCAAATATTCTCATGTCATTACAGGGATTACCGTCGTTGTTGTAAGTCTTGTCCTTTTTGTTTCTCTGTTCAACACATTCAATCAAGAAATTTATAATTACTTGAAAGAGAATGAAATGGGACATTGGCATAAAAGGATTAATACATTCATTAATCCGGAGACGGCAACTGCAGATGACAAACATCAATCGGAAAATGCACAAATTGCAATCGGTTCAGGCGGTTTAAACGGTGACGGTTATATGCAAGGCGATATGAAAAATGGCGGTTTTGTACCTTATCCGTATTCTGACTCGATTTTTGTTGTTATTGGCGAGGAATTTGGTTTTCAAGGCGCAGCCATCTTATTGCTTCTGTATTTCCTGCTCATATATCGGATGATTATTATTGCTTTTAAATGTTATGATTTGCGAGCCTCGTACATTATTATTGGCATCGTGTCCATGTATGTGTTCCAGGTGTTCCAAAACATCGGAATGATGATTGGAATTATGCCAATTACGGGAATTACGCTGCCGTTTATTAGTTATGGAGGCACATCACTACTGCTTAATATGCTGTCAATCGGACTTGTATTCAGCATTAAGGCACATCAAGAAAAATATGAGATGGCTGACTAAAGGTTAGCCAAGCTAGAAAGCTGCTTCTGAGACGGATGTTATCCGATCTTGGGGTGGCTTTTTTTTATGATCAGCTGCGCTCGCATACTTGTCTCAATCCCCACATATCCATGTATAAAGGAACAAGCTGTCCCAAGGACGATGGAAGCGGGGGAAAAATGAGATGTTAATGAAGGATAATGAGAAGCGGCGCAATCAGCAAAAAAATCAAAATACAGGGGATCGGAACTCTGTCCCTTTACAAGAAGAGGACATATATTCAAACCCTCGCATGCCATACAAGCACGAATATTTTGATGAAGACGAGGCCGAGGAGCTTGATCCAGAGGTCGTTTGGAAAACCAATCCTAATCCATGGGCAAATTGGAAAGAGGACAAAGGGTATGTTGATAATAGAAGATTTGTAAAAGGGCCAGTTCTATCGAATGAGAACGATCCGGGATCAGGCGGCGGGAAAAATAATTATACTTTCGACAAGGAGCTGAAATGGAAGCTAGCAGTAGCATTGCTGTTATTTGGCGCGGTATGGGCTATGTTTCGATATGATACGGAATACACGCTCAAGGGACAAGCGCTCGTGAAACAAGCGCTTACGGATGAGATTGATTTTGCAGCTGCGGCTGCTTGGTATAAGGAAACGTTTGCCGGGGCTCCATCCTTTATTCCTATTTTTCAGGACAATCCTGAACCTGCAGTAGGCGCGGATGGAACGGTAAAGCTGCCTATCGTAACCCCATTGGAAGGAGGCTCGCTTGTTCGAACGTTTGCGGAGATGCTAAATGGTATAGAGCTTGCTGGAAGCTCTGAAGCAGAGGTTGTTGCGGCAGAAACGGGGCGCGTATTGCTATTATCAGATCAGAGCACGCAAGGTTCGACTATTGTTATCCAGCATGTCAACCAGCGCGTAACCGTATATGGGATGCTTGGGAAAACGAATGTTAAAGTAAACGACTGGGTTGAGGCAGGGGATTCTATCGGCAACCTGCTGAAAGCTGAAGGTACGCAGCCAAGCCTGCTATATTTTGCTGTTAAACAAAATGATTTGTATATCGATCCCGTGGGCGTGATACCGATTGATTAAATGGAAAGGAATCCTATGGTCGGTCCATCCGTTGTTCGTTATCATTATGCTTGTGTCGGTCATGACAGGATATTTTGCCGAGCTGATTACCTTGTTTTTACTCGTGCTTGTTCATGAACTCGGCCATGTTATTGTTGCTCGGGGCTATGGCTGGACGATAAAGGAAGTAAAGCTGCTTCCTTTTGGCGGTGTGGTAGAGGTTGAGGAAGCCGGAGGTGTACCTGCAAAAGAAGAAGCAATTGTAGCGATTGCGGGTCCCTTGCAAAACGTTTGGATGGGACTAGCTGCTTGGGGCTGCGGGCAGCTTGGCATATGGGACTTGGCATGGGCGGAGTATGTATGGAAAGCAAATCTAATGATCGGCTTGTTCAACCTGCTGCCTATTCACCCGCTTGACGGAGGGAAGCTGCTGCAGGCGGCATTAAGCTATACGGTTAACTATTATAAAATGCTTATTTGGAGCGCGCGAGTCAGCTTGTTTTTTAGTGTGCTGATGATCATCGTCTCCTTGCTTCCATGGTTAGTATATAAGGATGGCATTCAACTCAATCTGCTCATTGTCGGCATATTTCTTGTGATGACGAACTGGACTTATTATCGTAATGTTCCATATTTGTTTTATCGTTTTCTGATGTACCGGGAAAGGATCACGCTGCAGGCGCTGAGGCTCGGTCACATTGCAAGTCCTATAATCGTAAGCGGCAAGCAGTCAATCATCTCGGTAGCAAGACTCTTTCAAAGGGAGCGATATCATTTGATATACATGGTGGAGTCGCACAGCAAGGAGGTCAGAGTGCTGCCGGAGCAGAAAATTGTAGAAGGCTGTTTGTCCGAAAATAATCCGAATCGTGCAGTATCGGAACTTTTCAGTTAAAATAGATGAAAAGCGTACGGGCAGGTGATATTCAGGAATGAAGCAAATGTTGATGCACGTTAACGGTGAAATGCTGCAAACCGCTGTACTGGAAAATGGCCGCCTAGTCGAATTTTTTATGGAAAAATCAAAAGCAAGCAGTTTGGTTGGCAATGTTTATAAAGGTCGTGTCGTGAACGTGCTGCCTGGCATGCAGGCGGCTTTCGTAGATGTAGGACTAGCTAAAAATGCATTTTTGTACATTGATGAGCTGCTCCACCCTCATTTGGAAAAACAGCCAGCTGAAAAGCCGCTCATTCAAAATATAATCAAGCCTGGACAGGAATTGCTCGTACAAGTTATGAAGGAGCCGCTGGGTGGCAAAGGCGCCCGTGTCACTACACATTTTTCACTGCCTGGCCGGTTTCTTGTTTATATGCCAAATGCCGATTATATAGGCGTTTCCAAAAAAATCAGTTCCGAAAGCGAGCGGTCGAGATTGCGAGCCATCGGCGAGAAGCTGCGTGAGCTGGAGGAAGGCATTATTTTACGAACGGCGGCTGGCGCTGAAAGCGAGCTGTCTTTGCATGCCGATGTCGCTGGGTTAAGAGAGATTTGGCAAAGCATCTCGGAACGAAGCGTGGAAGCGACTGCGCCAAGCGAGCTGCATAGGGAGGCAGGTCTCATGCGGCGGGCTGTACGAGACACGCTTACGATGGATATGGATGAAATATGGATAGACAATGCGGAGAGGTTTCAGGAAGCGTCAGCACTGCTGGAGGAAATGACCCCTCAGCTTCGTGAGCGGTTAAAATGTTTTGAATCAAGGCAAGGCAATTCTTTATTTGATACGTATCGTGTGACGGAGCAGGTAACGAGAGCGTTCGAGCGCAAAATTCAGCTTACCTGCGGGGGGCATCTCATATGGGAAGAGACGGAAGCTCTTACGGTTATAGATGTGAACACAGGCAGATTTATTGGGACATCCGGCCTTGAGGACACTGTGTTCCGCACGAATATGGAAGCAGCAGACGAGATTGCAAGATTGCTCCGAGTTCGAGATGTAGGCGGCATTATTATTATTGATTTTATTGATATGGAGCAGGACAACCATCGCGAGCAGGTTATGCAAAGACTCGTAGAGAAAGCGCGCAATGATCAAACCAAATGTACGATTTTGGGCTGGACAAAGCTCGGATTAATTGAAATGACGCGTAAAAAGGCTCGTGAGAATGCTGTCCATCAACTGATCGAGCGCTGTGAGAGCTGCGGAGCGCAAATAAAATGATCAGAGTTGTATAAATAGTTTAAATTTTCTTGTTGGATGAATTGATATAGCTTGCATAGTATGGTACAATCTTTGGGTGTGTGTCTCGTACCTCATTGGAATGGGACGTACAAGTACCGCTCCGATTGGGTAAACAAGCGTTTGCGGCGCATGCCGTGAGCCACCTGAATTAGGCGAGTCTTCGAAAATAAGGAGGTGCACCAACAATGTTCGCAATTATCGTAACTGGCGGCAAGCAATACAAAGTTCAGGAAGGCGATGTAATCTACATCGAAAAACTGGATTCTGAAGCAGGCGAAAGCGTAACGTTTGATCGTGTTTTGGCGGTTTCTAAAGGTGACGGTCTTGTAACTGGAACTCCGGTTGTTTCCGGCGCTACAGTAACAGGCAAAGTCGAGAAACAAGGCAAAGGCCAAAAAATCATCGTTTACAAATACAAAGCCAAAAAGAACTATCGTCGTAAGCAAGGTCATCGTCAACCGTTCACAAAAGTAACAATCGAGAAAATCCAAGCGTAAGAGGAATTTCTATGATAACAGTTACCTTTGTACGAAGAGCCGCTGACAGACGTATCGTATCATTTGCGGTCGAAGGACATGCTAAATATGCGAAGCCCGGCAAAGATATCGTTTGTGCGGGTGTATCAGCCATATCGGTTGGTACCGTTAACGCGATTGAAGCTCTAGCGGGAGAGGAGCTCCCTGCCAAGATGAAGAACGGCTGGCTATCGTCGGATATTCCGACGCTTGCAGACGAGGCTTCAGACGGCCGGATGCAGCTGCTGCTGGAATCGATGGCGGTTATGCTTGACACTATTGCAAAATCATACGGCAAGCATGTCGTTATTCATGAACATCTTAATGCGTAGGCATTCGGTGCAGGTTTGTTTTACAAGCCTCTAGTTCATGCTTACGGTGCAGCTTTGCTCACCAATCCTTTAGAAGGAGGGAATAACTATGTTGAAACTGAATCTTCAGCTCTTCGCTTCGAAGAAAGGTGTAGGTTCCACTAGAAACGGACGTGACTCACAGTCGAAACGCCTTGGCGCTAAACGTGCTGACGGTCAAACCGTATCTGCTGGAAGCATCTTGTTTCGTCAACGCGGAACAAAAATTCACCCAGGAACTAACGTAGGCATCGGGAAAGACGATACGCTTTTTGCATTAGTAGAAGGCGTAGTGAAGTTCGAACGTTGGGGACGCGACCGCAAAAAAGTGAGCGTGTATCCAGCTGTTCTTGCTCCGGTAGCTGCAGCAGTAGAAGCTTAATACAACCTTATATATGCAACAAGCCCCGGCCTGCATCGCTTGGCCGGGTTTTTTTATTCCATGGCTGATGACCGTAGGACGGCTGCGTGATATACTGGATAAGCAAGCAAAAATGCCTAAGGCGTCTTGGACGCTGAAGCAGCTTTGACGGGAAAATATAATGTATACGTTGTTATATTTTCGGGAAATACGAAGAAAGTAGGTTTAATCGATGGGACGCTTAACAACGGTGAAATATTACGCGGGGGCAACCATTTTGTTGCCATGCGCCGCTGTATTTATTTGGCCCAATCAAGTGTGGTTAACTGCTGTCTTTCTCGTTTGGCTTATAGCTGTTGCGACTTACTGGATACGAACGGAACGGAAAGAGCACGCAGAGCGGACTGCGCGAACGATTCAATCGTTGCAAAACTCTGCAATACGAACTCTCAATCATCATCGTCATGACTGGATGAACGACCTGCAAGTCGTGTTTGGCTATATTAGGCTCAAAAAGCTGGATAAAGCCGCCGAGTATGTGGAGAAAATAAGTGAACGGATGGCTGTGGAGAGCAGTATATCCAAGCTAGGTGTTCCATCACTGATTAGTTATATTCAATCGTTTCGTACGATATCGAATTCGCTGGAGTTACAAATTGTAATTAAAGGCGACATTCATTTAAACGAAATAACGGCAGATGCCGATCAAATAGCCGAAACGCTCATTCATACGATTAACGCATATCGGTTTGCGGCTAAGCCTGGCTATGGTAATGCTGCTGTTCTTACGCTTACGCTATCGCTGGATGAGGATGCACTGTATGCAGCCTTCTATTATGATGGCGAACTAATCAATGAACAGCAATGGAAGCAAAAAATACAACAGCAGTTGGAAGGCGCGCCAATGCAGCCGATCAACTTCGAGCAGCCGTATGCAAAGGTGTTGCTGAGGGCGGAAATGCGCGCATGAACGGGGGCACATCATGTTTGTCGATAAAGCGAAGATATTTGTAAAAGGCGGCGACGGAGGCGATGGTATCGTTTCTTTTCGCCGTGAGAAGTATGTAGAGCAGGGCGGTCCTGCAGGTGGCGACGGAGGCCGAGGCGGCGACTTGATATTTCAAGTTGACGAGGGTCTGCGTACACTGATGGACTTCCGCTATCAGAAGCATTTCAAGGCTGATCGCGGCGAGCGCGGAAAAGTAAAAAGCATGCACGGAGCGGGTGCTGATGATACAATCGTACGGATTCCGCCCGGTACAATAATCGTTGATGACGATACGCAAGAAATTATTGCGGATATGACTCGTCACGGTCAACAAATCGTTATTGCAAAAGGCGGACGCGGCGGACGCGGCAACATTCGCTTCGCTACGCAAAACAATCCAGCTCCTTATATTTCGGAGAACGGTGAAGAAGGACAAGAGCGCTGGGTTGTTCTTGAGCTAAAAGTAATGGCAGATGTAGGCCTTGTTGGTTTCCCAAGCGTAGGCAAATCAACCCTGCTATCTGTCGTTTCTGGCGCTAAGCCGAAGATCGGCGCTTATCACTTTACGACCATTACACCGAATCTAGGTGTCGTTGACGTTGGGGATAGTCGCAGCTTTGTAATGGCTGACTTGCCTGGGCTTATCGAAGGAGCGCATGAAGGCGTTGGTCTGGGTCATGAGTTTCTTCGTCACGTAGAGCGGACGAGGGTTATCGTTCATGTCATCGACATGTCAGCGTCTGAAGGCCGCGATCCTTTTGATGATTGGGTGAAAATCAACGAGGAGCTTGTTCTCTATAATGAGAAGTTAGCAGATCGTCCACAAATTATTGCTGCAAACAAAATGGACATGCCGGATTCTGAGGAGCAGCTTGAGTTGTTCAAGCAAAAGCTCGCAGAAGTTAGCGGTGAACGTCAATATGAAATTTTGCCAATCTCCTCGCTAACGAAAAAAGGCGTACAGGAGCTACTATATAAAGCGGCTGATATTCTTGATACGGTTTCAGAGGAAGTTGAAATCGCGGATGTGAAAGATGTTGCTGAGCGTAAAGTTTATACGTATGAGAAGCGCGAAGAAACGACTTTCACCATCCATAAGGAAGATGAAGTGTTCGTTATTGTTAGTGCTGGCATTAGCAACTACATGAAACGGATGAATTTGACTTCTTATGATGCTGTTATGCGTTTTGCACGCACGATGCGCAAAATGGGTGTCGATGCCGAGCTTCGCAAGATGGGGGCAAAAGACGGCGATATGGTTCAAATCGGCGACTTTGCTTTTGAATTCTTCGAGGGCAGCGACTATAATCCGAATGGCTAGAGCATTCGCATATATTAACAAATGAAGACGGCGAAAGCCGTCTTTTCTTGTTTTGCCTATTGCCCCAAACTGTATATTTCGATATAATGTCCACTATAGGTGAACAATTGTCTTTTTGAGGAGGACGTATAGTGACGAAACGCTATTATGTCGTTCGAGAGGATATTTTACCGGAAGCGATTATGAAGACGATACAAGTGAAGGAGATGCTTGGCCGAGGTGATGCGGCAACCGTACATGAGGCGGTTGAACGTGTTGGACTTAGCCGAAGCGCTTTTTATAAGTATAAAGATGGTGTCTACGCGCTAAATGAGCTGGAACGAGAACGTATTGCGACCATTTCTATGGATTTGGAGCATCGTTCAGGCGTACTCTCCAACGTACTTAGCATGGTGGCGAGCCAAGATGGCAATGTGCTGACGATGAATCAGTCCATTCCGCTCCAAGGTTTCGCTAATGTCGTCATTTCGGTCGATATTTCGCAGCTTTCCGGAGAACTGTCATCGCTGGTTGAAATGCTTCGCAGTCAACCAGGCGTGCGTAAAGCTTCGGTCATCGGACAAGGATAACAGAATTGATAATGGAGGGTATATATGAAGCCGGTTAAAGTTGGTTTATTAGGTCTTGGTACAGTTGGTACAGGTGTAGTTCGAATTGTTGAGGGGCATCAGGATGATTTGGCTAGTCAGGTCGGTTCGCCGATCGTAATTGAGAAGGTGCTCGTTCAAGATAAAAGCAAATCGCGTAATATTGCTGTGGATGCAAGCAAGCTGACTGAGGATCCTTGGGAAGTCATCCGCCATCCTGAAATTGATGTTATCGTTGAGGTTATGGGTGGAATTGGGCTTACGAAAGAATATATACTAGAAGCGCTGTCCCTCGGCAAACATGTCGTAACGGCAAATAAAGATTTGATGGCAATGCACGGTCCAGAAATATTGGCCAAAGCCAAAGAAAACCGCTGCGATGTTTTGTATGAAGCGAGCGTAGCCGGCGGTATTCCGATTATTCGTACACTTGTCGAAGGTTTCGCCTCCGACCGCATTAATAAAATTATGGGCATTGTGAACGGCACAACGAATTTTATTTTGACAAAGATGAGTCAAGAAGGCGCTTCGTATCTAGATGTGCTTAAAGAAGCGCAGGAGCTTGGTTATGCGGAGTCAGACCCGACATCAGATGTCGAAGGACTTGATGCAGCGCGCAAAATGACAATTCTTGCTACGATCGGATTCCGTGCCAATGTTGCGCTTGAGGATGTATCCGTTCAAGGCATTTCTTCGGTATCCAAAGAAGATATTTTGTACGCGAAGCGTCTTGGCTATGAAGTGAAGCTGCTTGGTATCGCAGAGCGTCAGGATGATTTGATCAGCATCAGCGTTCAACCAACGATGGTGAAGCAATCGCATCCTATCGCATCGGTAAACGGCGTGTTTAACGCGGTTTATGTATATGGCGAAGCTGTTGGTGAAACGATGTTCTACGGTGCAGGCGCAGGTGAGCTTCCGACTGCTACGTCGATCGTATCCGATTTGGTGGCTGTTGTAAAAAACCTGAAGCTTGGTGTGAACGGCATGCAAGGAAGCCTTGCTTATAAAGAGAAGAAGCTCAAGACTGACGAGCAGATCTCATCTAAATATTTCATTTTGCTTAAAGTGGCAGATCGTGCCGGTGTACTAGCGCGCATAACGCAAGTATTCGCTGACTTTGAGGTCAGCTTGGAGTCGGTATTGCAGCAGCCGACACCGTCTAATCCGGAAGCTGAGATCATCATCATCACTCATGACGCGAACAAAGCAGCTATCCAGAAGGTGCTTGCTAAGTTTGACTCGCTGGATGTCGTTCATAAAGTGAAAAGCGTCTATCGCGTAGAAGGATAAATCTTATGAACAATCGCAGAGTAATCGTAAAAATACCAGCAAGTACAGCAAATCTCGGACCAGGATTTGATACGCTTGGGATGGCTCTTTCGCTATACGCTTGGATTGAAATGAGCATCTCTGAACAAACGAAATTCCAGTTTTACGGTGATCAAATGAATGGATTGCCAAAGGACAAAACGAATTTAATCTATAAGGTTGCACAGCTTGTGTTCAAAGAAGCTGGCGTATCCGTGCCAGAGCTCTCGATTTCGATGCACAGCGATATTCCGCTCACTCGTGGACTAGGCAGCAGCGCGTCTGCAATCGTAGGCGCCCTGGTTGCTGCGAACGCATTGATTGGCAGTCCGCTCACGGATGACAAGCTGTTCCAAATGGCAACAGCGCTGGAAGGCCATCCGGACAATGTCGGCGCGTCACTATACGGCGGCATTGTCGTCTCGGCTTGGGATGGGGAGCGAGCAGATTATGTGAGAATTGAGCCGCATCAAAGGCTGAAGACGCTTGTCGCGATTCCAGCCTTTCAGCTGTCGACGGAGAAGGCGCGTCATGCGCTTCCGTCTTCAATCAGTATGGCTGACGCCATATTTAACGTCAGCCGCAGCTCTTTGCTCGTCGCAGCGCTTGCTGGCGGCGAGCTAGGTATGATTCGCCATGCGATGAAGGATCGGCTGCACCAGCCTTACCGTGCAGCCCTGATTCCCGGCATGGCAACTATACTGGAGCGCGCGGTAGAGCACGGCGCGCTTGGTGCTGCGCTAAGCGGAGCAGGGCCGACGCTGATTGCATTTGTTGAGGATACGGAAGCCGGTGCTGCACACAGCTCGGGCGAATCCATGCTTGAAACATTTCTGCTTGATACGCTGAAGCAGGAGGGCATTGAAGCGAATACGCTATGGCTGTCGCCAAGCGCTCAAGGTCCTCAAATTACGATAGAGGAAATTTCTTCGCAGCCTGCGATTCCTCTTCCGGATCGAATTAAAGGAGATATGAAGCGATGAAGACGATAGCGGTTTTACCTGCTGGCTCCGTATCGGATGAGGCAGCAAGACATTTATTCCGCGGTGAAGAAATAAACTGGAAGCATCACCGGCTAATATCCGATGTGTTCCTGTCTACTGTCAATGGAATAAGTGATTACAGCATCATTCCGATCGAGAATACGATTGAGGGTTCTGTTAGCCTTCATATGGATTGGCTTGTACATGAGGTTGATATTCCGATTCAAGCGGAGTGGGTGTACCCCTCCATTCAAAATTTGATCGGCCGGCAATCTGAGCTGTTAAACGATAATGGGGAAATGGACTACTCACGTATTACTAAAGTGATCAGCCATCCTGTAGCGATCGCACAGTGCTTGCAATTTCTGCGTACACATCTTCCGCATGCGG
Organism: Paenibacillus sp. MCAF9; assembly: GCF_052114265.1. NCBI lineage: Bacteria > Bacillati > Bacillota > Bacilli > Caryophanales > Paenibacillaceae > Paenibacillus > Paenibacillus sp. MCAF9. The sequence goes on along the minus strand of NZ_JBFREL010000035.1, from coordinate 2,144 downwards.
TTACAGAACATGTCAGCAGTACAGCTGAGGGCGTTAGAATCGTTCAAAACAACCCGAATGCCGGTTTGGCAGCTATTGGTACGATGACAGCTGCTGCGAACGAGAAGCTTGATGTTCTTGCGAGTGAGATTACAGATCATGATAATAATTACACTCGTTTTTTGCTGGTCGGATCAGAGCCCTATACCGATCGTAAATCCGATAAAATAAAAACGAGCATCTTAATTACATTGCCAGAGGATTACCCGGGAGCGCTACACCAGGTTCTTTCTGCTTTTGCATGGCGCAAAATCAACTTGACCCGAATTGAATCGCGCCCGACGAAGAAGAAGCTCGGCAATTATTATTTCTTCATCGACATTGATATGGCTCTTGATACCGTTCTGCTTCCTTCAGCCATTCAAGAAATTGAAGCAATCGGATGTCAGGTTCGCGTATTAGGAAGCTATCCAAGCTTTACTGAATTCAAGAAATAAGCATAGCTGGTTGCTCTAAAGCGTAGAATGAAACGATACATGAATAGAAAGCCGAGTTCACTCTGATGGGTGAACTCGGCTTTTTACTATTTTTTTTGTGAAAGTGGAGACACCTGCCCATATTCTGCATAGGATGTAAGGATTGATAATAGGCATTAGCAGTGCCTGGTTATTCAGAACGTGACAGGAGGTTAACAACGAGTGAAAATCCATATTGTGAAGAAGGGCGAGTCGTTATACTTTATCGGCCAAAAGTATAATGTATCGCTCGAAGAGCTTTTGAAGCTGAACCCGGGTATTACGAATCCGGACGCCATTGATGTTGGCATGAAGCTGAAAATTCCTTCAAGCCAAACGGGCGGCGCAGGAGGTGGAATGGACATCATGCATCAGCATATTGTGAAACAAGGTGATACCCTTTGGAAGCTCTCGAAAGCTTGGGGCGTGCCGCTCGCGGATATGATTAAAGCGAATCCGCAGCTCAAAAATCCGAATGTATTGCTTACTGGTGAAGTTGTGAATATTCCTAAAGTAGGCGAAACCATGACTGAAGGAACTGGTGGCCAAAGTACTGGAGGTACTGGACAACAAGCTGGACAGAGCGTGGCACAAAACACGGGAGGTCATCACGCCCTTCACCCAAGCTCAATCATGCAAGGGGTACAGGGCTGGGTCGGAAAGCTTTCTACAGCGCCTATTATTGGAAAAACACCAACAGCTCCAATTGCAGGCAAGACGCCAACTGCGCCTATTGCACCAGCACCGGTAGCCCCTGCTCCTGAAACGCCTGTTGCACCTGTTCAAGAGAAAAAACCAACAGCACCTATTGTGAAGCCAGTAGAACCAGCTCCTCTTCCTGCCCCTAAGGCGGCAGCAGTTGAGCCAGCCAAAAAGGCGCTGCCGATCGAAAAGCCTGTTGAGAAAAAGCTAAAACCGATTCATTCCGAATACAAGCCAAATGTTGATTTATTCAAGCAATATGGCATCCCAGCAACCGAAGCATTATCCTTGTATGATTTGCCAAAAGCACCTGAAGCAATCTCGCCAGCTGCACAGCAGCCTACTTACGGAGGATATGGGCATCATCAGCCAATGATGACTATGCCGGCTCAGATGGGATATGGTTACGGTCAACCGATGACCATGCCAATTCAGTCGGGGTATGGATTTGGTCAACCAATGACCATGCCTGCTCACATGGAACATGGCTACGGTTACGGAGATTGGCATCAACCTGTGCCATTCGGAAGTACGGTAAGCCCAATGCATGAAGGCATCGAGGCGCCATTTGAGTGTCCGCCGGGGATGGTATTTGTCGGCAGTTACCCATCTCCATCCAGCATGCCTATGGGCGTTGGCCCTGAATGGGGCTATGGTTATCCCATGATAAATCCACTCCAGCATGGCATGCAGGAAAATGGTCAAATGGTAGCCGGAACTTCTGCTTTCCCGAACCAAAGCATGGTATCGCCGCTGGCAACACAGCCAAACCAGGGCATGGTATCGCCGCTGGCAACACAGCCGAACCAAGGGGTGGTATCGCCGCTGGCAACACAGCCGAACCAAGGCATGGTATCGCCGCTGGCAACACAGCCGAACCAAGGCATGGTATCGCCGCTGGCAACACAGCCGAACCAAGGCATGGTATCGCCGCTGGCAACACAGCCG